>DFBC01000097.1 GCA_002367235.1 Cellvibrionales bacterium UBA3090 | reverse complement strand
AGATAGTGTTATCAGAATCCGTTGCGATAGAGCCGGTTGTTGATTCCGCAATAACTTCTCTGGCACCTGATGTGTCGGAGGTCATGCCTGTCCCTGTTGAGATCCCTGAGCAAGCTCCGCCAGCGCTTCAGTTTCCTGATAATTTATCACCGAGAATACTGGAATTGTCTGCATTCAGTGCGTTGTTTCGCCGCTGGGATATTAATTACTTGCCGGAGTTGGGCGTTGAACCTTGCCAGTTCGCCTCAACAGTCGGGTTGGGGTGTCTAAAGGGGCAGGGTAATTTACCCATTTTACAATCACTGAATAGGCCCGCGTTGGTCACGCTATATGATCAGCAGGGCAAGGGGTATTACGCATCATTTTTGGGGGTTGATGGCAGCGGTGCGGACATCGTATTGGTTTTAGGTGGCGAAGTTCAGCGGCTTCCCATCTCATCGTTGGCCAATTGGTGGTACGGTGAATATTTGGTGTTGTGGCAAATGCCCGTGGGATATAAGTTTCCACTGAAAATTGGTGCATCGGGTGATGTGATTGTCTGGTTACTGCAACAATTGGGTGAGACTATTGATAGCACTGGTGAAAATACAGTCCAACAAACCTATACCGAGGAGCTTGAGGTCGAGGTGAAATTATTTCAGCGCAGTCATGGTTTGATACCCGATGGCATCGTCGGTCCCAGAACAATTATTGCCCTGAATAACCAGTCTGATGCGGTATTGCCCAAGCTCAGCACCACGGTAATGGAATAGTGCAATGTCCTATATATTAGACGCCCTTAAAGAATCACAACGTAGTCGGGATGAGCAACCTGTCCCGAATATCGGTTCGGTTCAAGTGTCACCAGAGCTTGATGCGAGTCCTGAAAAAATCAGCAAAGGCTTGCTGGTTGGTCTTGTGTCGCTGATTGTCCTATTGGGCGCTGGTGGTGGGTGGTGGTTTGCCGGTCAGCATGGTGAAGCCCCGACTATTCCCGAACAGCCAATCTCCTCAAATAAGGTTCAAGCTGCCAAGGCTCAGGATGCGCGTCTTGAAGAGACCGCTACTGACCTGGAAGCAGTCACATTAGCGGTGTCTGAGCCTAACGAGGTGTCGGCGGAAAATCAGTCTGCCGCTATAGATGACCGGTCTTTGGCTGGTGAGCCTGTAATTGAAAATTCCGAGGCTAAGCTAGACGACACGCTGGCAGGTGAGTCTGCATCGGAGATGAGCTCAGTTGTGGCGACGATAGATATGGGTCGCTCGCCGTTAAAATCGTCGTCACCGGAACCTATCAAAGCGCCTGTTGCCAACCAGCCCGTTGAGCGAGAGCAAGTTGCTCGGTCTGAGCTTCAGCAGGAAGTGCCGCCAATGGTCAGCGAGGTAAAGTCCGAACCCTCTGTTGCAGTAACAGAGCCTGTGTCTGAGATCGCGAAGCCGATCTCTAATATTGTGGATGAATCACCCGCACCGAAGGTGTTATCGACAGAAGCCGTGCCGGAAGCAGAAGGAGAACCAGCAGTTGTTGAGCCTGAGCGAGTTCCCCACTATCGGGAATTGCCGTTTGATATTCAGCAGGAAGTGGAAGACGTTAAGTTCTCTGTACACCTTTATTCTCCCAACCCCGCTCGTCGATTGGTAAAAATTAATGGCATTGTGCATCGTGAAGGTAGCGAAATTTCACCAGGATTAGTTCTGGATGAGGTGACACAAAAAGGCGCTATTTTTACTTACCGAAATTACCGTTTCTGGGTGCCAGTGCAATAACATCATTTCTATGTCTCGGGTAAGGTTTGATCGCGCGTTAAATAACCTTGCCACAATTTAGAATGTCGCTTGGATCAAACAACTGCTTTAACTGGCGCATGACCTCAATTTCAACCTTGTTTCGGCTGAAGTGTAGGTAGTCTTTCTTTTCCAGGCCAATGCCATGCTCTCCAGAGATAGAACCTCCTCGTCTTTGCAGGGGGGCGTAGACAGCGTGCTCGACAGCGGCTTTTCCCTTTCGTGTATCTTCATGCAGTTGTACCGCCACGTGTAGGTTGCCATCGCCCAGATGGCCCAGTATGGCGACAAAAAGGTCTTGGCTAATAGCGCTAAGATTTTTCTGCATATCGTCCAGATACCCTTCCATTTCACTAATAGGTAAGCTGATATCAAACAGTATTATCGGCTGGAAGGCCGTTAATGCGGGAATGTTGTCTCGAATAGCCCACATGGCTTGTTGTTGCTGGCCGGATTCGGCCAAAACAGCATCGACAATCAACCCCTCTGACATGGCTTCGTCCAGGGCGAGCAAGAACTGTTTAGTATCGGTTGTCTGATGTGCGCCCGTAGATTCAATTAAAATATAGAATGGGTAGTTATCCGACAGAGGGGGCAGACCCATATTTTGACCATGGCAGGCAATGCCATAGTAGTTTTGCCACATGGTTTCGAAGGCGCTGAGTTTCCCCCCCAGATACTGCTCCATATGGTTGAGAAGCTTCGCCATCTTGGAAAACTGATCGGTGGCGACTAACGCAGAGGCTGTTGCTGGCATGTGAGGTCGCAACCGTAATACGGCTCGGGTAATAATGCCTAATGTACCCTCGCTACCAATAAATAAATGTTTTAGATCGTACCCGGCATTATTTTTTAGCATTTGATTCATCGAGCTGAGGATGCGGCCATCTGAGAGCACCACTTCCAATCCAAGAACTTGTTCACGGGTCATGCCATAGCGGATAACCTGATTTCCGCCAGCATTGGTGGCAATATTCCCGCCAATGGTGGCAGTACCGCGGGCACCTAAATCCAGGGCAAAAAACAAACCATGGGTTTCTGCGTGCTCCTGAACCCGTTGAAGAGACACCCCGGACTGAACGGTCATGGTTCGATTAACTGGGTCGATGACGTCGATGCGATTCATTCGCTCCATCGATATAACCAGTTCGTCTGTTCCAGCGGCACAGCCTCTGGTCATGTTGGTGCCGCCACCCAGGGTCACTATTTTCTGGCCCGCTTTATGACAGCATTTCATGACCTCGCTGAGCTCATCTGTTGTTGCCGGGCGGATAATGGCCGGTGCCATGCATTCCCGTGCACCCCAGCCATCGGTTGACCGTTGATTGACCCCTTGAGTGAGAACGCCTTCCGGGCCGGTGATTGTGCGTATTTGATCCAGTAGCTGAGACATTATTTGCCCTTGTCGAGGATAGCCTGCATGGCTGAAGTGGCTTCTGGGGATGTTACCAGCTTGTTAAAAATACTTGCTTCATGGGCAATTCGGTCTTGTAACGATTCTTCGTTTTTTCTTAGCAGAGCCTTGGTTTGTTGCATGGCATTGGCGGGTTTTTTGGCTAGTTTTATAGCAATATTTTTGGCATGTGAAAGTAAATTTTTTGTCTCGATAATGCCGTTGATCAAGCCCGCTCTCAACGCGACCTCACCACCAAATGGTTCCCCGAGCATCAGTAGTTCTGCTGCCAAGTGATTGCCCGCATATCTTGGCAACAATAACGAAGAGCCAAATTCCGGTACCAACCCCAGGTCAATAAATGGCAGTATAAAAGTGCTTCGATCAGAGCAATAGACTAAGTCGCAGTGCAGTAATAAGGTTGTACCAATGCCAACAGCATAGCCATCAACGGCAGCAATCACGGGCTTGGTGCAGTTGGATAAGGCTTGAATAAAATCACCCAGTGGCGAGGTTAATAGTTTGGTCGGGTGTTGGAGAAAGTCTTCAAGGTCGTTCCCCGCAGAAAAATCGTGACCTCCCGTGATGAGAACTGCTCTGATATCTTCGTTATGCGTTGCGTCCTCAAAAGCATTGCTCAGCGCAGCATACATATCCTGTGTCAGGGCATTTTTTTTGTTAGGACGGTTGATGCTAATTTGAAGAATATGGTCAGTTACTTCAACCAGAATTTGATCAGCATTAGAGGTTTTCATGAGCCATTGCGTGCCTACCTGGAGTACAAGGTTAAACAGTAGCCTTGGTCAAGCAAGGAGGCAACTGGCAGGCCGATAATGATTTGCGTATAGAGCGCTATAAATGAAAGCGCTATTAGCTGTAACGAGACTCAAATGCTGCGATAAAGTCGTCGAGCAGGTTGGGCGATAAATCATTAATACCTGCCGCTGCTTCGCGACCGCCACCGGTGGGAAATTGGCGGCAAAGGTCGGCGGCACCTTTTTTCTGGGTCAGCGGTGCTCGCACACTGACCAGGTAGTTGCCATCGCTCTTTTCGGTTAACACGGCATGGGCTCGCTGAGGGTGGTTGTTGGTGAGGTCATTGCTGAAAACGCCGCTGACACGCCTTGCCCAAGGCTGGTTGGGGAGGATGAAAATTGCAGTATTTTCGTCAACTTTTTCTGGCCGAAGCATTTTGGCGGCAGACATATCTGAGTGATAGCCGCTTTCCAATTTCTCGAAACACTCACCGCTATCCGTTATGAAATCCAGTGGATCGGCATAGGTGCTGACCAATCGAAACAGCGCGTCTGGCTTGAAATGCAGGTCGTCAAGATCTGATCCGTAGCCGTTGTAGTTGATATATATTCCAAGGTCTTGCAGCTTTTTAAGTACCGATTCACTTAAAGCAGATTTTTTGGCAAGCCCCTGGGCGCTCTTGTTCAGGTTGTCGCCGAAAGCACCGACCACAGCCCACGCTGGATAGGCGTTTTCGAGATGATGGTTGACCAGAAGGCTGGTGCAGACATTTGGTGCTTCATTGATAATGGCTGCTAGGTAAGGGGAGTCAGGTATCGCGCCGGGAAAGTGATGATCCACATAGAATACATCCACACCGGCGTCCAAGATGCGGGTCAGGTCTGTATGGTTTTTGTCCATGGAGATATCGAGAACCGTAACGCTATCACCACCTGTTGCATCGACGCATTTTAATAGATTGATATCCCGCTTCACTCCAGTGATCAGGGTGGTTTCACGGGGTTCAGCTAGCCTGAGCTGGGTAAGTGCACAGATGCCATCGGCATCACCGTTAAATACATCAAAATTGGCCATTGTGCTACCCGGCTGGTTACGAGGGGGATAAAGAAAGGGGGCCTTGTGTGCCCCCTTGCTAGGGGTGTATTAGCTGTTTTCAGATTGATAGTAGTCCATGAGGATTTGGGCTACTTCCGGGCGAGAAAACTCGGGCGGGGGGGCAATGCCTTCCCCCAGTATTTGTCGGACTTTGGTGCCGGAAAGAATCACAAAATCTTCTTTTTCATGGTCTTCGGCTTCATTCATCATCACGACCCGGTTTAACTTTTTGGAATAGGC
>DFBC01000026.1:19118-19913 GCA_002367235.1 Cellvibrionales bacterium UBA3090 | reverse complement strand
TCGTGATTTACCCCTGAGGTTGGCGGAGTTTGGTTCTTGCCACCGGAATGAAGCGTCGGGAACCCTTCAGGGTTTGATGCGGGTTCGGGGGTTTGTCCAGGATGATGCTCATATCTTTTGTACGGAATCGCAAATTCAGGATGAGGTTTCTGTATTTAGTGACCTGTTGTTTGATGTGTATCGAGACTTTGGTTTTGAGGATGTCATTATTCGTTTGTCCACTCGCCCCGAGCAGCGTGTGGGTAGCGATGACGTGTGGGATAAAGCAGAGCAGGCGCTGGCTGATGCCCTGGCGGCAAAAGGTCTCGATTATGAACTGCTGCCTGGAGAAGGCGCATTTTACGGTCCGAAAATCGAGTTTTCGCTAAAAGACTGTCTGGGACGGGTGTGGCAATGTGGCACAATACAGGTTGATTTCTCCATGCCTGGCAGGCTTGATGCCCAATATGTAGCTGAGGATGGTTCACGTCAGGTGCCTGTGATGCTGCATCGGGCAATACTGGGTTCTTTTGAGCGTTTTATCGGAATTTTGATCGAGCATTACGAAGGCGCGTTCCCTGCATGGCTGGCCCCGCATCAGGCGGTAGTGATGAATATTACCGATAGTCAGGCCGATTATGTGAAGAAAGTGGGTGATTCCTTGAAAAACAAGGGGTTCCGTGTCGAAAATGACTTGAGAAACGAAAAGATCGGCTTTAAAATCCGCGAGCACACAATTCAGAAAGTTCCCTATTTGCTGGTTATCGGTGATAGGGAGGTTGAAACGCAGACCGTGGCAGTACGTACACGTAGCGG
>DFBC01000026.1:10625-19073 GCA_002367235.1 Cellvibrionales bacterium UBA3090 | reverse complement strand
GCGGTCGCGTGCATTTAAAAGACTGAAGTTGGAGATTAAGTTATCAAGAAAAGCTATGGAAAGGGGTCAGCAAAACGATCTCGTATGAACGAAGAGATCGAAGCCTCTGAAGTACGTTTAATTGACGCTAATGGCGAACAGGCTGGTATCGTTAGTATCGCAGAAGCTATTAGCGCTGCTCAGGCGGCGAGTTTGGATCTGGTGGAAATTTCTCCGGATGCAGAACCCCCAGTTTGTAAAGTAATGGATTACGGCAAAAAGCTGTTTGAGACGAAAAAGCAGCAAGCTGCTCAACGTAAAAAACAGAAGCAGACTCAGGTCAAGGAAATGAAGTTTCGTCCGGGCACGGACGTGGGCGATTACCAGATTAAACTACGTAATCTGACGCGTTTTCTGGAAAATGGGGACAAGGCTAAGGTCACCCTCAGGTTTCGTGGACGTGAAATGGCTCACCAAGAGCTCGGTATGGAAATGCTCAAACGAATTGAGAAGGATCTGGAAGAACTGGGTTCGGTTGAGCAGTATCCGAAAATGGAAGGGCGCCAACTTACTATGGTTATCGCCCCCAGAAGTAAGAAAAAGTAGTAATTAGTAAGCACTAGGAAGAAGTAAAAAATGCTACCCGCGTTCAGCCTTTGGCAGACTGTCCGGGAGTAACTTCTTTTCACTTTAACCCGTATATTAACGGAGAACTGAAATGCCAAAAGCAAAAGCACATAGCGGTGCAAGCAAGCGCTTTAAGAAAACCGGCGCTGGCTACAAGCACAAACATGCTAATAGAAGTCACATCCTCACAAAAATGTCACAGAAGCGTAAGCGTAACCTGCGCGGCACCAGTACTATGAATGATTCTGATGCCCCACTGGTCGACCGCCTGCTGCGTTCCTGATAAATCGAATTGTTTGAGAGGATAAAGATATGCCACGTGTAAAAAGAGGTGTCACTGCACACCGTCGTCACAAGAAAATCCTGAAGCAAGCGAAAGGTTATTACGGTGCTCGTAGTCGTGTATTCCGTGTTGCTACTCAGGCTGTTACTAAAGCCGGACAATACGCCTATCGCGATCGCCGCGTTAAAAAGCGTACCTTCCGTGCGTTGTGGATCACTCGTATTAATGCTCAGTCCCGCGCTGAAGGGCTAAGCTATAGCCGCCTGATCGCTGGATTAAAGAAAGCAAACATCGAGCTTGACCGTCGTGTTCTGGCAGACATTGCTGTACATGATAAGGCTGCATTTGCCTCTGTTGTAGAACAGGCGAAGGCTGCCCTAGCTTAACATTCATGCCGATATATCGGCGCTGAATGAATATGCATTGAAAAGGGAAAGGGCCGGCGCTCTTTCCCTTTTTTATTTTTTAACAGGCCTTTTTTAAGGGGCGTAAGAATGGAAAACCTTGAGCTTCTGGCAAGTGAAGCTGAAAAGGCCGTTGATCAGGCGGCTGACGTGTCAACTCTCGATCAAGTTCGAGTTGAATATCTTGGCAAGAAGGGTCAGTTAACCGGCCTGCTTAAAACACTTGGTAAGCTTTCAGCTGAGGAGCGTCCAGCAGCTGGCGCTCGTATCAATGAGGTGAAACAGCAAGTACAGGCGAAGATAAATCTACGTCGAGAGAGTCTCGAGCAGGCTGTTGTAGCCGCTAGACTGGCAAGCGAGGCCGTTGATGTAACCTTATCTGGTCGATGTGAAAGTGTGGGTGGGTTGCATCTCATTACTCATACGATGGAGCGCATAGAATCATTTTTTACCCGCGTCGGATATGCGGTAGAAGAGGGGCCGGAGATTGAGGATGATTATCACAACTTCGAAGCGCTTAACATCCCAGCACACCATCCCGCTCGGGCGATGCACGATACCTTTTATGTGAATGAAAACACCGTTTTGAGAACTCACACATCGCCGGTTCAGATTCGCACAATGGAGTCAACGGAACCGCCCATTCGGATTGTTTGCCCAGGAAGAGTGTATCGCTGCGATTCCGACTTAACTCACACTCCCATGTTTCATCAGGTCGAAGGTTTGGTCGTTGATGAAAATGTGAGTATGGCCGATCTTAAAGGCACCATTGATCAATTTCTTAAGGCCTTTTTTGAGGCGGATTTACCGGTACGTTTCCGCCCTTCGTATTTTCCGTTTACCGAGCCCTCTGCGGAAGTCGATATTCAGTGTACAAATTGTCAGGGTAAAGGTTGTCGAATTTGTAAAAATACCGGCTGGCTAGAGGTGATGGGCTGTGGGATGGTGCATCCCAATGTGTTTGCTCACTGTAATGTAGATTCCAATAAGTATTCCGGATTTGCCTTTGGTATGGGTGTTGAGAGGTTGGCCATGTTGCGCTATGGCGTCAACGACCTTCGGTTATTTTTTGAAAATGATTTGCAGTTCTTAAAACAGTTCTAAATCAGTAGATTATAAGTTTATTGTAAAGTAAATTATTAAATATTATTTGTAGGCAATTAGCGAATGAAATTCAGTGAATCCTGGTTGAGAGAGTGGGTAAACCCATCGGTTGATACGACAGCGTTAGTTGCTCAGTTAACTATGGCTGGCTTGGAAGTAGATGCTGTGGAGCCAGTGGCTCCTGAGTTTAGTGGTGTTGTGGTCGGTCAGATTACCTCGGTAGAACAGCACCCTAATGCAGACAAGTTAAGAATCTGTCAGGTGGCCGGTGGTATCGAAGCGATTACGCAAGTGGTTTGTGGTGCCCCCAATGCTCGTGAAGGGTTAAAAATCCCCTTCGCTACAGTGGGTGCCAAGTTACCCGGTGATTTTAAAATCAAAAAAGCCAAGCTTCGTGATGTGGAGTCCTTTGGTATGCTTTGCGGCCCGGATGAAGTGGGGCTGGGTGATTCCTCAGGTGGCCTTTGGGAGCTCCCTGCTGATGCACCTGTAGGTGTCGACTTGCGGGAGTACCTTGAGCTGGACGACCATATTATCGAAGTGGATCTTACTCCGAACCGGGGTGACTGCCTGAGTATCAGAGGGTTGGCACGTGAAACCGGGGTGTTAAATCAATGCGCCGTTTCTGAGTCGCCTTGTGAGCCGGTGATTGATGTGATCTCCGATACCCTTGATATCGATTTACAGGCTCCTGAGGCCTGCTCGCGCTACGTTGGTCGAGTGATTAGAAATGTTAATCTGGGTGTGGAGTCGCCCATGTGGCTTCAGGAAAAGCTACGCCGCAGTGGCGTTCGAAGTATTGATCCAGTGGTGGATGTGACCAACTATGTGATGCTCGAACTTGGTCAACCCATGCATGCCTTTGATTTAGCCCAGCTGGAAGGTGGCATTGTGGTGCGCATGGCTAATCAAGGGGAAGAGCTCGAATTGCTGGATGGCTCTAGCGTAGCTCTAAATAGCGATACGCTAGTGATTGCCGACCAGAAAAAAGCAGTGGCTATGGCTGGGATCATGGGTGGGGCAGGGACTTCTGTTACTGCTGATACCCGTAATATTTTCTTGGAAAGTGCTTTCTTTAACCCGCTGGCTATTGCCGGACGTTCGCGGGTATACGGTATGCATACAGATTCTTCCCATCGTTTTGAGCGCGGTGTGGATCCACAGTTACAAGAAGCCGCGGTAGAAAGAGCGACTAAATTATTGCTAGAGATAGTTGGTGGCGAGCCAGGGCCAGTCACTATTGTTGAGAAAGAAAGTAACCTCCCATCAATGGCCGAGGTTACATTAAAACAGGTGCGGATTGAGCAGCAACTAGGTCTGTCAATTGATAGCACACAAGTCGAAGATATCTTGCTCAGGCTCGGCTTGACTATTCTCAGTTCCGATGACAACGGCTGGACATGCAAAGCGCCTAGCTGGCGTTTTGATATTGAAATTGAAGCCGATCTCATCGAAGAGATTGCACGCATCTATGGTTACAACCGCCTACCGACATCGACAATTCAAGCGGCATTGCCTATTGAGGGGCTGCGTGAAACACGCCAAGGCCTACCTGCTTTGCGTCAGCAATTAATAGCGCATGGCTACCAGGAGGCAATTACTTATTGTTTCGTGGACCCTGAGGTCCAGAAGTACTTGTCCCCCGATATCGATTCTGTGGTACTGGCCAACCCGATTGCCAGTGATATGTCGGTGATGAGAACGACCCTGTGGTCAGGGCTTCTGCCAACCATCCGTCACAACCTTAATAGGCAACAGAATCGCGTGAGGTTGTTTGAAACAGGACTCAACTTTATACCCGCTGGTGAGTCGTTAGAGCAGTCATCGATGATGGCGGGAGCTATAACGGGTCGTCGCCACCCGGAAAGCTGGGTTGCGAAACAGGGCGATGTGGATTTTTTTGATATCAAAGGTGATGTAGAGTCCATTTTGCAACTGGGACATGTTGGTGATCAGTTTGATTTTTTCGCTGGCGAACACCCTGCGCTACATCCTGGGCAAACTGCAAGAATAGAGCGAAATGGTCAGTTGGTTGGTTATGTGGGGCAGTTGCATCCCAGCGTTCAGAAGGCTCTGGATTTAAGTCAGCCGGTTTTTGTTTTCGAGGTCAGCTTGAATCAAGTACTGGAAGATGAGTTGCCTGCTTTTAAGGGGATTAGTAAGTTTCCTGAGGTGCGTCGTGATCTGGCAGTGATCGTTGATGAAAAAATCTCTGCTGGTTCTTTGAGCAGCACCGTGCGAGAAAATGCTGGTTCTAACCTTGTAGACTTAAAGGTATTTGATGTCTATCAAGGAAAAGGTATTGAAAACAATAGAAAAAGTGTCGCGCTAGGGTTGACCTTTAGGGAGAGTTCGCGCACCCTTACAGAAGATGAAATCAATGTGTCAGTTGAAAGCGTTGTAAAGGCTTTGGAAGCACAATATTCAGCGAGCCTTAGGGGTTAATTTATACATGTCAGCACTCACAAAAGCCGATCTTGCCGAAATGCTCTTTGAAGAGCTGGGTTTGAATAAGCGGGAAGCTAAAGAGATTGTAGAATCCTTTTTTGAGGAGATCAGAGCTGCTTTAGAGGGTAATGAACAGGTCAAACTGTCTGGCTTTGGTAATTTTGAGCTGCGTGATAAAAATACCCGTCCAGGACGTAATCCTAAAACGGGACAGGAGATCCCAATTTCTGCCAGACGTGTTGTGACGTTTAAGCCAGGGCAGAAATTAAAGGCAAGGGTAGAGAGCTATGCTGGAACCGAGTAATAACGATCAATTGCCGACTATTCCCGGTAAGCGTTACTTCACCATAGGTGAGGTCAGTGAACTCTGTGATGTAAAACCACATGTGCTGAGGTATTGGGAGCAAGAGTTTCCTAATCTTAGTCCGGTGAAACGTCGGGGTAATCGACGTTACTATCAACGTCAGGATGTATTGATTATTCGTCAAATACGCTCGCTGCTCTATGATCAAGGGTTCACAATCGGTGGCGCCCGTCAGCGATTAACGGGTGACGATGCCAAAGAAGACGCGACCCAAGTACGCCAGTTAATTGATCAGACTGTTGGTGAATTAGAAGAGCTTCTAGTGGTCCTTAAAGCCTAATTTAACCCCTTGTATTGTTGGATGCTTTCGGTATGATGAGCGCCTTCTTAAGAGACCATATCTCTAAGTAAATCGGGGCGTAGCGCAGTCTGGTAGCGCACTACACTGGGGGTGTAGTGGTCGTCGGTTCAAATCCGGCCGCCCCGACCAATAAAAGCCAATAACCGCTCTGGTTATAGGCGACTCGGCCAAATCAGGCTGAAAACTTTTCCCGTATCATTCTCCGTAACAGGCTCAATTTGAGCAGCTGGGAGCCCACTTCGTGGCTCAGTTTATGCCACTGAAATCTCGTTCTTTGGGGTTTGAACCTGCGTTCACGGTGATGGGTTGGGTCTTCTCGTGACCTGCATAATAACGAGCCCTCATGTCCTCGTTTGTGAGTCCGGGTAAGTCAATGATGTACTCTCTGGCAGAGCAGGCAAAGATATACCGGGCACGTAATAACTGAATACCTGGGGGCTCAATCTTCGTCAGGTGATTATCAACACCAATCTCGCCTCTGGCTTGCTAACAGGCCCTCTTCAAATTATCTGGTGTGACTGCAAACCCGTGAGGTTTTTTTGAATTTCTGGCTGGCTATGATCCTCAATATTGAAAATTAGTTCCTGTTCTGTCTTGGTTAGACTGAGCGATCGAGTTGATGATCTCCTTGAAATCCAGGTCATAGGTGATGGCAAAATTTATCGTCTATCTGGGTGTTAAATGAGGTCGGTTCTCTCGGTTGTTGTGACAAGTTCCTGAGTTAGTTTTTTTAAGCTATGGCTAGCCAGCTTAGGATGCGGGCTATCTATTACTGATTGATTGAAGATCGAGGTTATTTCTGGTGAGTACAGGTGAAGCTACTGCTGAGATTTCACGGGAAGGGTATGATGATGATGGCTGTACTTGTATGATGGTGTGCTCAATTATTAGATCTGCCAGGCTAAGTCTATGGCGGGGTGTATGACATATTAACTATATCGGGTTCCTTGAAGGATGATCTCATCTGTTGTTCGTAAAGCGGTTATCCCAGTGGCAGGTCTGGGAACGCGTATGTTGCCTGCTACCAAGGCAATTCCAAAGGAAATGCTCCCAGTTGTTGATAAGCCCCTGATCCAGTATGTGGTCAGTGAGGCAATAACGGCGGGTATAACAGAAATTGTGCTAGTGACTCATGCGAGTAAAAACTCTATCGAAAATCATTTTGATACCAGTTTTGAATTAGAGGCGCAGCTCGAAAAACGGGTTAAGCGGCAGTTGCTTGACGAGGTTCGAGCCATTGTTCCGGATGGGGTGACGGTAATTTCTGTGAGGCAGCCCTACGCCAAAGGGCTTGGGCATGCGATTAGTTGTGCAAGACCCGTTATCGGTGACGCCCCCTTTGCTATTTTGCTGCCCGACGTCCTAGTAGATCAGTATCAGTCAGATCTCGCTGTCGACAATTTGGCTGCAATGATTGAGAATTTTTCCTCTACTGGACACAGCCAGATTATGGTTGAAGCCGTACCCTGGGAAAGTGTAAACAAGTATGGCGTGGTGGATTGTAATGGCGTTGACTTGCTGGGTGGTGGGGTAGCTAGGATAGAGGCGATGGTTGAGAAACCAGCTCAGGAGAGCGCCCCCTCAAATATGGCTGTTGTGGGAAGGTATGTGGTACCTCCAACTATTTGGGAACTCCTGGAGAAAACGCCTATGGGTGTCGGGGGTGAAGTTCAGTTAACAGATGCGCTTGAAGAGCTCTTGCATCATGAAGTGGTTGAGGCTTACCGGATTATGGGGCGAAGCCATGATTGTGGTAGCAAGTTGGGTTACATACAGGCCAATATTGTCTATGCACTGCAGCATGGTGAGATTGGCGAATCACTCCGTGAGTATTTACACAGCCTTGAGCACAAGTCGTCAATAGTCAAATTGGACAGCTCAAGCTAGAGCTAGAGCCAAATGTTCTTGTTCAGCCCATGTTCTGTGCATGGGCTTTTTTATATGGAAACTAAATGAAAATTAACGGGTTTAAGGCATACGACATACGGGGAAAGTTGGGAGAAGATCTAACCCCGGAAACAGTCTATTTGATCGGTCGAGCCTACGCGCGCTGGTTGGCACCAGAAGCGGTTGTTGTCGGGGGGGATATCAGGACCTCTAGTGCGACTTTGAAGTCTGCTCTGGCCAGTGGTCTGAGAGACGAGGGCGTTGATGTGTTAGATATAGGGCTCTGCGGAACCGAGGAAATTTATTTTGCGACCGATTTCTTTCAGGTCGGTGGCGGAATTATGGTAACGGCTAGTCACAATCCGATTGATTACAACGGCATGAAACTGGTCAGAGAGGGGGCTAGGCCGATCAGTGCTGATACCGGTTTGTTGGACATTCAAGAAATTGCCGAGGGCACTATTTTTCAAGCTGCAGACAGCCGGTCGAGGGGGAGTTATCGACGAGTGAGTTGTTCCGATGCCTACATTGAACACCTGTTAACCTATGTCGATAAATCAAAACTCAAGCCGTTAAAGATCGTTGTAAATGCCGGGAACGGCACCGCTGGCCCGGTGCTTGATGCCCTGCAGAGCTTTTTGCCATTTGAATTTATTAAAGTTAATCATGAGCCAGATGGATCGTTTCCCAATGGTATACCCAACCCCCTTCTCCCTGAGAGTCGTCACCACACGGCGGACGCAGTGATAGAGCATCGTGCAGATTTTGGTATTGCCTGGGATGGAGATTTTGACCGCTGTTTTCTATTTGATGAAAATGGCGAGTTTATAGAGGGTTATTACATCGTTGGTTTGTTGGCTGAAGCTTTTCTTCGCAAGCATCCGGGTGAGAAGATTGTTCATGACCCACGATTATTGTGGAACACGGAGGCTGTTTGTCAGCAATTTGGTGGCACACCTGTACAGAGTAAGTGTGGGCATGCATTTATAAAACAGGTGATGCGAGAACAGAATGCCGTCTATGGTGGTGAAATGAGCGCCCATCATTATTT
>DFBC01000026.1:7625-10557 GCA_002367235.1 Cellvibrionales bacterium UBA3090 | reverse complement strand
GATGAATTTCCCTGTTCGGGTGAAATTAACCGTCAAATAGATGATGCTCCCCGTGTTCTGGATGCATTGAAACGTCATTATTTAAAAGAGGCACAACAGGTGGATCACTCTGATGGTTTGAGCATGACCTTTGATGGGTGGCGGTTTAATATTCGGAGTAGTAACACAGAGCCCGTGGTAAGGCTAAATGTTGAAGCCATTGAGCTTGAGCTGATGGAGAAAAAAACCCAGGAAATTCTTTCGCTGCTAATATAATCAATTTTGATCAGTCCTCTGCCTGAACTGTCTAATGTCGTGAAACCCACCTGAGCTGCTCGTCAGCTCAAGTGGTGTTGATACCTATTCCTTTGCCTTAATAGTTTACTACACTAGTAATCATGGACTGTTCTTTGTCTCGGTGGCTAGTCTCCTTTAAGGGGGCTGTTATTTGCTTCTACAGCTGTTTTTCTGTGGTCTTTGAGTGTGGATAATGGGTGCTAAAACAGTATTGGTAACAGGTGCCACGGGTTTTATCGGAAGATATTTCTGTAAATCTGCACAGGAGCGGGGTTTACAGGTGATAGCTCTGACAAGAAGCATAGAAAAAGCTAGCGCTCGATTACCCGGAGTGCAGCTAATAGAGACGCTGGAAGAGCTACCCATTACCAAAAAAATAAATTATCTGGTTAATCTCGCAGGTGAACCGCTGGTTGCTGGCCGCTGGAATGAGGCTCGGAAACAGGTATTTATCAATAGCCGTGTAGGCATGACAGACAGTCTATTTAAATATTTTGAATCATCTGAACATTCCCCCGATGTTCTTATTAGTGGGTCAGCGGTAGGATATTATGGGAACCAAGGTGACAAGCTACTAGACGATTCTGCCAGACACCGCGATAGTTATTCTCATCATCTCTGCTCCGAATGGGAGCGCAGTGCCGCACAATTTACTCGACTCGGTACACGCGTTTGTTATTTGCGAACGGGAATTGTTTTGGGGCTAGGCGAAGGTGCTCTTGGACGAATGGTGCCGCCCTTTAAGCTGGGGTTGGGTGGACGTATCGGTAGCGGCAAGCAGTGGATGCCATGGATTCACATCAATGATGAAGTGGCTCTTATATACCATTGTCTCAAGCGCAGTGATATCAGCGGTAGTGTTAATGCCTGTGCTCCAAACCCGGTCACTAACCGTCAATTCAGCCAAGTTCTGGCTGACGTTCTATCGCGTCCAGCATTGCTTCCCATGCCCGCGCCCGTGGTCAGACTGTTATTTGGAGAAATGGCAGATGAGTTACTGTTGACTGGTCAGCGAGCCTATCCTAGAAAACCTTTGGAATCAGATTTTGAGTTTAGTTTTCCAGAGCTTCGGCAGGCCTTGGAAGAAATACTTCATTAATGGTTATCGAAAAGCGCCCAGCTTAAGACAGATCATTTATTTCTATTGGTGTGTAGATACTCCCCGTGTCAGTTAACAGGCTTTCATAAAGAATTATTTCCGATACTTTCATTTCGACAGGTGGGTTCAACGTCAAAGGCAGATTGTTTTCCATATATTTTATTCTGGCGAGGGATATATGAGGGCGAAATGGACGCTCTGTCGTTGGTAGCCCTTGCGTCTTCAGGGCGGAATGAAGTTTGTTGTGCAGAGAGTTCAGCATCTTGGAGGCTTTCGGCAAAGCGGCAATGATACGGCTTTGCTGTTCAGGAAACCGGGAAATGGATTCAAGCTGTAAGGTGAAAGCCGAGTGTTTTAGTGTCTCGACTATTGATACTGCATTTTGTATTTGAGCAATGTTAAGAGAGCCTAGAAAGGCGAGGGTCAGGTGTCTTTTTGTAGCGGGTGTAAATCGAATTTTTAATGATGGATATTGGGTCGATATTTCACGGCAGTACTTATCCAGGGCCCTGTTTGTTGAGGGTGTCAACGGTAGACCGATAAACAGTCTTTTTGGGGAAGGCTTATCCATCAGGTTATAAGTTTAGTCTCCTGTATAGATACATCCAGATGTACAGGTTTCCCTAACCTGTATTTTACTAAGAAGAGGTAAGGCGGGTTTAAGTTCGGCCCAGATCCAGCGCGCCAGATTTTCACTGGTGGGATTTTCAAGCCCGGGAATATCATTGAGGTAGCGATGGTCAATGCGATCGTAGATGGGTTTGAAGTGTTTTTTTAAGTCACCAAAGTCCATGACCCAACCACTGTTTTCTCCCACTTGGCCTTTGAGAAAGAGAGAGACGTGGTAGGAGTGTCCGTGAAGGCGAGCGCACTTATGTCCCTCTGGGACATTTGGTAGTCTGTGTGCTGCCTCGAAGGTGAATTCTTTAAAAATTTCCATGCGAAACCTAGATATTTGGCTGGTGGCACATCTTAATAATAAGGCTGGCAGATGTATAGCAAATGCCTCACTGAAATGTTTGACACGTGACGATATTCCGGTAGAATGCGGCTCTCTTTCAAGGGGGTGGTTAGCTCAGTTGGTAGAGCGGCGCCCTTACAAGGCGTAGGTCACAGGTTCGACCCCTGTACCACCCACCAGATTATTTGTAGAAGCATAACGGACCGGTAGTTCAGCTGGTTAGAATGCCGGCCTGTCACGCCGGAGGTCGCGGGTTCGAGTCCCGTCCGGTCCGCCATTACATCAAAAGCTCCCTTTTTAGGGGGCTTTTTTTGTTTTCGGCGTTAGATTTTTAGCACCTAATTTAGTTATCTCTTTGTTTCCTTTGATTCGTCCAGATTCAGATGTATAACAGCCCGTGTATAATCAACCAATATTCCATATTTGAATGCTTTTGAGAAATTTATGGCCCACTTTAAGCGAATTGCACTGCTTGCCAATACGCAGCTCCCTGAAATTGTCGATACCCTGAATCGGCTGTCAGATTTTCTGGAAACGGGGGGATACACTGTTCTGGTGGAGTCAAAGACTGCGGAGTTAATAGAGGGTAAGAATTT
>DFBC01000026.1:1815-7584 GCA_002367235.1 Cellvibrionales bacterium UBA3090 | reverse complement strand
AGTATGGTTGATTATGACATTCCATTACTTGGTGTGAATCGGGGGCGGCTTGGCTTTTTGACCGACATTCTTCCCCATGAAATGGAAGACAAGCTTCACGAAGTGTTAGCGGGAAATTTTATTACATCAGACCGTTTTTTATTAGAGGTCTCCGTAATCCGTAATGGGCAGGTGCTCAGTCGAGGTAATGCCCTAAACGACGTAGTTTTTCATCCAGGCAAGTCAGTTCGAATGATGGAGTTTGAGCTCTACATTGACGGACAATTTGTCTACAGTCAGTGGTCTGATGGCTTGATTGTCTCAACCCCCACGGGTTCGACTGCCTATGCGCTTTCGGGAGGGGGGCCGATTATGCACCCTAATCTGGATGCCATTGTCCTGGTGCCAATGAATCCTCATACGCTCTCAAGCAGGCCTATTGTCGTTGGAGGAGATAGTAATATCGAGATTCGCGTGGGTAGCCTAAATGAACTGCACCCTCTAGTGACATGCGATGGCCAAAACGACCTTCATACCGAACCGGGTGATTTGCTACAAATTGCTAAAAAGCCACAGCAGCTGCAATTGATTCATCCCGTCGGGCATAATTTCTATGAGATCTGTAGAACCAAGCTGGGTTGGGGTAGCCGGCTCGATTCTTCAAATAGAAACCGCTGAGATCAAGGTGATCAGGTCATGACTAATCAATCCGACACCTGGACCTTGGTAGCTGAAATCTCGCCTCAATTTGATCTGAGCGTTGTTTGCGCAGTGCTTGATATGCAGCGAATTTCCTACAAGATAAATCGCTTGGAACACTCTCAGGAACTGTGGGTGGAATTTCCTGAACAGGTGCCACTGGTGTTATCTGTTCTGGAAAACGTGAACAAGCAGGAAAGTGCCAGGCAGCAGCATCAGCAGAACCAAAGCATTACTCAGCAGCTGAAAAAAATGCCGATCATTGCGCTCCTATTACTGCTGAGTATTTTAGGAACAGCTCTAACCGAGTGGGCATTCCCTCTCATTCATTGGTTCACTTTTCAAGATATGGACTTTATTGGCAACAATGTTCATTTTCATACCGCTGAGAATGCCATGGACAAGGGGCAATATTGGCGGTTGATAACACCTATTTTTTTACATTTTGGTATTTTTCACCTTGCCTTCAATGGAGTGTTACTGTGGGAGCTGGGTCGCCGGATAGAGCCGCTGGCGGGCAGTGTGCATATGGGCGTAGTGGCACTTTTGATGGCCGTGGCTTCTAACCTTGGCCAGTATTTATGGAGCGGGCCTTCACTGTTTGGCGGTATGTCTGGCGTGGTATACGGTTTACTTGGTTATATCTGGATTCGCCATAAAACAAACCCGCAACCTATATTGGCAATTCCTAGGGGGCTGTTGGGTTTTATGCTGTTCTGGTTGCTCCTGGGTATGAGTGGCTTCATAAATTTATTCATGTCAGGTAGCATCGCCAACACTGCGCATGCTGTTGGCTTGATAACCGGTATGATTCTTGGTGGTTGGGCTGGCCGTGGGGCGTCGAGAAGCACATAGCAGTGTTATAATTCCTGTCTGATACTTTGAGGTAACCTATGGATTTCCAGCAGCTAATTGAGTCAATTACACCTGAAATATATGAAAAGCTAAAGCGCTCAGTGGAACTTGGGAAGTGGCCAGATGGTTCGCGCTTGTCTCCAGAGCAGAGAGAGCATAGTCTCCAGGCTATCATTGCTTATGATGCCCGCCATAAGGATAAAGAAGAGCGCATCGGTTTTATACCACCCAAAATATCCAAGGAACCTTGTAGCAGTAAGAGTAAACCGGATGTTGAGCAGCCTGTGAAGTGGCAGGAATAACGGATGGCTTGTTATGAGGGACATCTTCGTAAAATGAAGACGTCGCTGGACGGCAATGTTCAGTATCAACTTCCCCTGGATGATCAATTGTTACCGTTAAATGATCTTCTGGGAACCTCAATACAAATTAGCTATACCGGTGCTATACAGTGCACTCACTGTGGCCGCCGGAGTAAAAAAAGTTTTAATCAAGGGTATTGTTACCCCTGTTTTAGCAAATTGGCTCAGTGTGATGTGTGCATTGTAAGCCCCGAAAAATGTCACTATGACCAAGGTACTTGCCGTGAGCCCCAGTGGGGTGAGCAACACTGCATGACCGGCCATATTGTTTATCTGGCCAATTCTTCTGGGATTAAGGTTGGCATTACACGCGAGAGTCAGTTGCCCACCCGCTGGATTGACCAAGGTGCCGTTCAGGCATTACCCATTATGCGGGTGAGCACGCGGCAACAGTCTGGCTTGGTTGAGGATCTTTTGCGCCAACATGTTGCAGATAAAACGAATTGGCGGACGATGCTTAAAGGTAATAATCCCCCGGTCGATTTACCCTCCAAGCGAGATGAACTGTACGAACGTTGTCGTGATGGTCTAACCGTGTTGGAACAACAGTTTGGCCTGCAGGCTTTTCAACGACTAGAGAATATTGAGACGCTTAATATTGAGTACCCGGTGTTGGAGTACCCAGCCAAGGTGGCGAGTCACAATATGGATAAAAATCCATTAGTTGAAGGTACATTAATGGGTATAAAAGGGCAGTACTTAATACTCGACACCGGCGTCATTAATATTCGTAAATACACCGCCTACCACGTGGAAGTAGCACTTTAATTATGGCCATGAAAGATGCCCAGCCGGGCACAATACATTTAAGGGATTACGAAGCTCCTCGATTCTTAATTGATAAGACCGTGCTTCGTATAGAAATTAGAGATGATGATGCCTGTGTTCAGGCCACGCTGAGTTTGCGCAGGAATCCAGATAGCCAATATGACGGTGAGTCATTAGAACTCTATGGTCAGCATCTGACATTGAATTCAATTGCCATTGATGGCTGTGAGTTGCTCGCTGAAGAGTACAGTATGACGGCTGAAGACCTGACCATTAATCGTGTGCCAGATCAGTTTGAGCTGACCTCGGAAGTCGTTATTCATCCCAAGGATAATAGCTCTCTTGAGGGGTTGTTCAAGTCTCGGACTATGTACTGCACTCAGTGTGAGGCAGAAGGCTTCAGAAGGATTACCTACTACTTGGA
The DNA here is from genome assembly GCA_002367235.1 of Cellvibrionales bacterium UBA3090. GTDB lineage: Bacteria > Pseudomonadota > Gammaproteobacteria > Pseudomonadales > Porticoccaceae > Porticoccus. The sequence continues at coordinate 4,497 of DFBC01000026.1, read as the reverse complement.
TCGTCCCGATGTGATGTCGGAGTTTACAACAACAATTATTGCCGATAAGGCTTTGTGCCCGGTGTTGCTGTCCAATGGAAACCTTCTCGATAGCGGAGATCTAGAGGGTGGGCGTCACTGGGCTACCTGGCATGATCCTTTTCGCAAGCCTTCTTATTTGTTTGCTATGGTGGCGGGCGATTTAGCGGTTGTCGATGATAGTTTTAAGACCTGCAGTAATCGCGAGGTAGACATACGCCTCTACGTGGAACCCAAAGACCTCCAAAAATGTGATCATGCGATTCAGTCACTAAAAAATGCCATGGCATGGGATGAGAAGGTCTATGGTCGAGAATATGACCTTGACCTTTATATGATTGTCGCAGTTGATGACTTCAATATGGGGGCAATGGAAAACAAAGGTCTCAATATTTTCAATACCTCCTGCGTCCTAGCTCACCCAGAAACAACGACGGACGATGCATTTAAACGCGTCGAGGGCGTGGTTGCGCACGAGTATTTCCACAATTGGTCCGGTAATAGGGTTACCTGTCGAGATTGGTTCCAATTGAGTTTGAAAGAGGGCTTTACGGTATTCAGAGATTCAGAGTTTTCTGCGGATATGGGCTCCCAAACGGTTAAGCGGGTTGAGGATGTCAATCTACTCCGAACAGTCCAGTTCTCAGAAGATTCAGGCCCTACGGCCCACCCGGTACAGCCATCTTCCTATATGGAAATATCCAACTTTTATACCGTAACTATTTACGAAAAGGGTGCTGAAGTCGTGCGAATGATTCACACACTTCTCGGCCCAGAGTTATTTCGCCAGGGTTCGGATCTCTACTTTGCAAGGCATGATGGACATGCGGTCACCATCGAGGATTTTGTGGCGGCGATGGCCGAAGTTAGCGGTCGTGATTTCAGTCAGTTTATGAACTGGTATCGTCAATCAGGAACGCCGCGGTTATCCGTGAGTAGTGAGTATGACGCCGAAAAGCAGCGTTATAGCCTGCACTTTAATCAAGGTGTTGGTGATGGGTGCAGCCCATACCATATTCCGGTGAAATTGGGCTTGGTCTCTGACAGGGGAGATTTGCCTTTCTCCAGCTCAGGTGAAACCAATCAAATCATAGAAATCACTCAGCCCACACAAACGGTTAGCTTCGAAGGGATTGCTGAACGCCCGGTACCCTCATTGCTGAGAGGGTTTTCTGCACCGATTAAACTGGATTATGCCTACAGCCTGGACGAGCTGGGTTTTTTGATGTCTAACGACTCAGATGGCTTCAACCGATGGAATGCGGGCCAGCAGCTGTCGATACAGTTGATGCAGGGGCTGATGGTAGACTATCGAAAGGGTAAGGCCCTGGCTTTAGACCCTAGGCTTAAGGATGCATTCACAAAAGTACTGATAGAGCCTGCTTCCGACCAAGCTATGCAAGCACTGGTGCTGACCCTTCCTTCTGAAATATTGCTTGCCGAACTCTCTGAGGTTATTGATGTTGAGGCAATTCACCACGTACGACAATTCATGTGTCGGGAGTTGGGTTCCGCGTTGGCCGATGACTGGCTAAGAATTTATCAAGCCAATCAGCCACAGGGCGGCTATAGACATAATGCAGAAGAGGTTGCTCGCCGCAGTTTAAAAAATCTTGCGCTACGATATTTGATGAATGCGGGAGCTGATAATTCTCTGGAGTTTGTCGAGTCACAGTTTTCACAGGCAGATAATATGACGGATCGTTTGTCAGCGTTAACATCGCTGGTCAATGACCCACGTGAAGCCGCTAAAGATTTGGCAGAGGCGGCACTAGCGTCGTTTTATCAGGATTGGAGTCACGAACCTCTGGTTCTAAATCAGTGGTTTCAGGTTCAGTCGGCCTGCAAACTGCCCAATGGCCTGGATCGAGTTGTGCGCTTGATGGAGCATCAGGCTTTCGATATTCACAATCCTAATAAAGTGCGTTCTGTGGTGGGTGTCTTCTGTAACAGTAACCCAATAAATTTCCATTGTGATAATGGCAGCGGCTATCAGTTTCTTGCCGAAAATGTATTACAACTGGATAAATTCAACCCTCAAATTGCCGCTAGATTACTCATTCCATTAACTAAGTGGCGTCGTTTTGAGGGCGCGCGCAGTGAGGCAATGCATAAACAATTGTCTCATGTGTTGGCATCGCCGGGGCTATCTCGCGATACCTATGAGATTGCCTCCAAAAGTTTATGAGAGCACAAGAAACGATTTACTTGATCACTATCAAGGTTTCAATGCCGAGTTAGATTAACAATGTCGAGATCCATACGCGGATGATCGCGTGTTGATGATTAGAGTGACATTTACCCTTTTTTGAAGGGTTTATATCTTAAGGAAGTTTCAGGAGAGCCAATGGCTCTCCTTTTTTTTGCTATTTATCGGAAGACTTCATTATCCATATGGATGCTGCCGCTATCACCGAGTGTTCCTTCCGCCAACCGAATGCGAGTTTGCAGGTTCCCTTTTGAATCCACAGATTTAAGGGCCTCTTCCTTACTTACCTTACCTTCAATGTAAAGTTCGAATACAGACTGCTCAAAGGTTTGCATGCCCGTATCTCTAGCATGCTCCATAGAGTCACGAACTGATTCAAGCTCACCTTTCTGAATTAGGTCGACAATATAGGGCGAGGGTAGCATTACCTCAACAGCCGGAATTCGCTTGCCATC
>DFBC01000026.1:0-1784 GCA_002367235.1 Cellvibrionales bacterium UBA3090 | reverse complement strand
ATATACCTTTGATATTTAATGCCAAGTCATCAAGCACTGTTTTCCTCGCCTCGGGGGGGAAGAAGTTAACAATTCTTTCGAGGGCTTGATAGGCATTGTTAGCGTGAAGTGTGGAGATACATAAATGTCCAGTATCAGCATAAGCTATAGCATGCCGCATGGTATCCTGATCTCGAATTTCTCCGATCATTATGACATCCGGTGCTTCACGCATAGCGTTTTTTAGGGCATTCGCATAACAGAGGGTATCGAGGCCTACTTCACGCTGATTAATGATAGATTTTTTGTGTTTATGAATATATTCAATGGGGTCTTCTATCGACAGGATGTGCCCAGTGCTATTTTGGTTGCGATGTTCAATCATGGCCGCAAGACTGGTAGATTTACCCGACCCTGTAGATCCTACGATCAGAACTAATCCTCGAGGCTCCATAATAAGCTCTTTTAGAACGAGCGGGAGGTTCAGCTGTTCGATGCTCGGAATTTTCGCCTTTAGGTAGCGGACTACCATAGCAACTTCGCCGCGCTGATAGAAAACATTAACCCTGAAGCGGCCCAAATCAGTCACAGAAATAGCAAAGTTTGCCTCGAGGTTGGCTTCAAAGTCCTTTTTTTGATGGTCATTCATAACCGCATAGGCAAGTTGTTTGACTGCCGTTGGTGGCAACGATGACTTCGTCAAAGGGCGAGTCACACCTTCTACCTTTATATTGACGGGTGCGCCAGTACTCAAATAAAGGTCTGAGGCTTCTTCGTTAACCATGAGATTGAGAAAGCTAACAAGATCTGACATTTTTCTATCCCTGTAGTTGATGCCTGCCGATGCTCGAGCAAAGTCAGTTGAGAAAGCTCCTGCATTAGCTCGACGCTATGATTTTCTGCCTGGGGTTATCCAGTGTTTATTTTCCGTCCTCATACTTGCTGTTTGTATTGAGAGCTTGTTCACCAAAGTAGTGAGATTACTACATTGTAAGTGATTACCATTGAGCCATATCAATGGCGATGCACACTTAAACACTGCTAGCGGTAGACTTAGTCTCGGCGGCCTGTGAGCTCTCATAGAGATAATCATACAGCGCCACAAACCTTTCCGTGAGTGGGTGGGTCGGAGCCAGGTGGATCAGTGGATTACAGGTTTCGTGAGACTCTTTCATTTTGATCGAGGCATTGAGGTAAATGGGTAACACGGGGTGATTCTCTGCTTTCAGTTCCTCGATAATTCGCTTAGGCAGTTTGGCTCTCGATTGGAATTGATTGGCAATAATGCCTTCAATTTCGAGATTTTCATTATGGTCTTCTCGTGTTTCAGCGATGACGTGAAGAATGTTGTAGAGCGATTGTCGAGAGAAGGCATCACAGTCGAAGGGTATCAACACGCTGTCGGCACTTATCAGGGCGGACATTGTGTAAAAGTTGAGAGCTGGTGCCGTGTCGATAAAAATATGATCGAAATCGCCCTTCAGCTTGTTCAAGAGGTCTCGTAGCTTATAGACCTTATGCCTCGATTCGAGTTTACTCTCGATAGCATCAAGCTCCGGATCAGAACTAATTACGGAAAGATTATTGAAGGGTGTTGCTGTAACAAACTCTAAGGGTTTTTTAGGCGTCAGGTTGAATGACAGTGTCTGGGAAAAATAATCGGCGATAGTGTTGCTGGGTTTTGCCTCTTTGCCCAATAGGTAATGTGTTGAGTTGCCCTGTGGGTCTAGGTCGACAACAAGTGTTTTGTGCCCATTTTTGGCGGAAATAGCGGCAAGATTACAGGTGATGCTGGACTTTCCAAC
>DFBC01000162.1 GCA_002367235.1 Cellvibrionales bacterium UBA3090 | reverse complement strand
GATAGTGAGCACACAGGGCTGCCAGAAGAAGGGCAGTTATTGGCTGTGGGCCACCTGGCGTACTTCTCCCTGGCCCAGTGGCTGGACGCTTATCCTAAAATCTTGGATTTCACCGGCGGTGGTGGCGAAGAACCGGGCGTCGATAGTCGCGGAGCGAAAGCTGGTTCTCGTGGTAGTGAAAGTCCTTCTCAGCCTTTAACGCCGGTCTTTAATGTCACGGTTGATGCGCTGGATGTGGCTGGCCTGACATTTGAAGATGCCTCGGTCAATGGGGGTTATCAGCGTGGCGAGTGGCTGATTGGCCTTGAAAGTGAACGAGCCAAAGGCCATGTGTTGATGCCGCGGGATACGGCGGCCCCAATGTTGATCGATCTGGACCGGCTGTCGCTACCTACACCAAGCGAGGCAGGTGGCGAAGCTAACAAGCTGGATCCAACGTCATTGCCACATATGCAGTTATCTATCAGAGATTTCAGTATCGGCGAAAAACACTTTGGTGAAGCTGACTTATTGATGATGCCACAGACTAACGGTGTGATTCTCTCTGGAATCAATGCCAACCTGCTCGGCCTTCAGTTGGGCGACCAGGAGCACGAGACCAGTTTGGAGTGGCGTGTGGAGAATGGACGTCACCATACTGTTTTTGATGGGCTACTTCGTGCCGGTAATGTGGGTGAGGTGATGAAGGCCTGGCAGTTACCGGCAGTTTTAGATAGCGATGAAGCACACTTTTTCGCCGGGTTGAGCTGGGATGGTCGGCCTTGGGAAATATCACCATCATTAATAAATGGCACGATGTCACTTTATCTGGAAGACGGCCATTTTTATAAATCTCCTGCCGGTGCGGCTAATGCGATGATAAGGCTGGTCGGGCTATTTAATTTTGGTAATTGGGTACGCCGCTTACAGCTCGACTTTTCAGACTTGTTTGGCAAGGGGATGAGCTACGATGAAATGAATGGTGGCCTGGTGTTTGATAACGGAAAGCTCACCTTCGATGCGCCTTTGGTGGTGAAACTTCCGTCCGGTCGTATCAAGATGGAAGGCTCTGCCAACCTGGTTTCCGAGCAAATTGACGCACAGTTGGTGACGACGTTGCCAGTGGGTACCAACCTTCCCTGGGTCGCTGCAGCCATTGGGGGATTGCCTGCCGCTGCAGGCGTCTATCTCACCAGTAAAGTGTTTAAGAAGCAGGTCGATAAACTGTCCAGTATCAGTTATCGACTGAGTGGGTCTTGGGATGACCCCGAGATTCAGGTACAGAAAATCTTTAGCGATAGAACCTCGGGCAGTAAGAGCACTAATAGTCAGCCGGTGAAAACTGAAAATGCGACCCAAGGTGGTGGCCAGTGAGCAAGGCGGTTACTTTATCACGGCTCGCAGCTCTGCAAATGGCCAGTGGTGCCAGTAGTAATAGCCTCGAAGCGAATTTAACCCAAGCGCGAGCGCTGATTGAGCAGGCGGTTGATCAGGGGGCACAACTTCTGGTACTCCCTGAATATTTTGCCTACCAGGGTTGTGGGGATGTTTCAGTGATAGCCCAGCGGGAGCGTTGTGCAACCGGTCCTGCGCGCCAATTTTTAGCAGAGCAGGCCATTCGTCATAAAATCTGGATTGTGGGTGGGACAATTCCTGTCGCTACATCGCATGATGAGCGTGCAGCCGCCAGTTGTTTTGTGGTTAACGACGAAGGCAGGGAGGTGGCCTGTTATCAAAAAGTTCACTTGTTTGATGTTCAGGTGGATGATGCCAGAGGTAGTTACCGTGAGTCAGAAGATTACTGCCACGGAGATAAGCCCGTGGTGGTTGAAACCCCATTTGGAAAATTAGGCTTAACGGTCTGTTACGACCTTCGGTTTCCAGAACTCTACCGATATCTCGGGGATCAGGGCGCTGAGTTAATCGTGGTTCCCTCGGCATTTACCGCTAAAACGGGTGAAGCACACTGGCAACTGCTACTGCGAGCCAGAGCAGTGGAAAACCTCTGTTATGTTGTCGGGGCCAATATGGGGGACAGGTTTCACCCCAAGCGACCCACCTGGGGAGGGTCTGCCATCATTGATCCCTGGGGTAATATACAGGGCGAACTCGATGATGGCCCCGGTGTTATTGTTGCAGATATCGACCTGAATTATCTTAAAAAACTTCGTCAGAAAATGCCGGTATATGAACACCGGCGGTTTAGTGTGGTCAAACCTTCCAGCTAGGTCATTCGGCCTGGAACGACACTAAATATTGGGTTTAGGCATGAACAACATAATTTTTTCCAACGCTAGATCACGGCCGCTGGTACTGTTGCTACTTTTATTATCCATAATTCCTTTTACCAGTCTATTGGCTGCAGACGCCACACAAAAGGCGTCTATGACGGTCGATCAGGCCCGCCAGCTGATAAAAGAGGGGCGTGATTTGGCGAGTATTCCCAAGGGCGTTTGGAAGAAAATTCTCACCCCCAAACAGTTCAATATTCTCTGGAGAAAAGGGACTGAAAGGCCCTTTACCGGCAGTCTTCTCAATAACAAGCAAAAAGGCACCTATGTTACGGCCGGTTGCCGCTTGCCGGTCTTTCACTCCAGCCAGAAATACAAATCGGGCACCGGTTGGCCCAGTTTTTGGGAGATGTATAGTCCTGACAATATCACATTGAAAGATGATTGGTCGTGGATGGGGCGTCGCACCGAGGTTGTCTCGGCTTGTGGCGAACACCTTGGGCATGTGTTTGAGGATGGCCCCCAGCCAACGGGTCTGCGTTATTGCATAAACTCAGAAGCCCTGGTATTTGTCCCAGATGAAGAGCCGTGATAGTTTTTATTTACCGCAATCCGGCTTTCTATCTGTTTTTAGGGGTGGAACCGGCAATTGAATCGAGATAGTATCCAATCCCGCCAGTTAGGGCTCCAGAGCAATACCCTCCTATAGGATAGAGAATCCCGGTTATGTGCTCCCGCGAACTGAGCGGAGTCTATGTTGGGATGGGATGTTTTGTACGGCTTGAAAGTAAATAAAAGGTAATCAATATGACAACAGAATTTAAATGCGATTCTTTCGACGAGCTTGTTCTTATTATTGGCGATATCGAGTTCAAATATTCTGACTGTAAGGTTATGTCAGAAAGAGAGCACAAAAAATTTCCTCATGTAGAGCTTATTCTTAAGTCGCCTTGTGGCCACTTTGCCGAAGCGCTGGTCACCTCTTATGATAAAGAGCCCGGTAAGGCCAATATTGTTCGTGGTGAATATGATGGTCTGCTCATTGATGAAGATGTTGCCCTTAGCTTGGCAAAGCTTGCCAATTCATACTAAGTAAGCCTGTTGTTGCGCCACCCCTGAGTCGATGGCGGGTGGCGAACAACGAATGCCAATATTTCCCCTCACGTTCTTTCTAAACAGCCTGATGTCAGACCAATAGCCATTTTCTGACTCATTACTGTCGTTTCTCCCAGCTTGACTAAATCTCCCCGGTTCAATGTGGTGACAGCTTTTTTTAATTTTCTTAAAGCTAATCTATGATTAAGTGACAGGCCCTAGGATGAAGGGGGCTTTTAGACGAGCCACTACGGTTGTTTTTAATACAGAGTTTTTAAAATTGGATGTTTTTCATTGCCGTTCAATAGGTGGAAAAAACAATAGTTTTCCCGCGAGAAAAAATAATGAGCAGGGTATGAGTTACCTTAAATCGCGCATTAAAAAAATTTGTAGTTGGTTTTGTCTGTTGCCAATTCTGGGCTTCGTCGCTGTTTCTGGTTCTATTGAACCTGTGGACGGCATGGCCAGTAGAAATTTTTCACAAGAGCAACAATTAGATGCAATTCTTCTGCTGATAATTTTTGTCTCAATGGCGCTGGTTATTTCCTTTCTATGTTCGATAGCCGAAACTGTGTTATTAAGTATTACCCCTTCTTACATAGAGAGTTTGTCAGAGGTAGACCCTGATCGAGCGAAGCTTT
>DFBC01000009.1:19887-34604 GCA_002367235.1 Cellvibrionales bacterium UBA3090 | reverse complement strand
ATATTTACAACTGAGCGGGGCTGCCAATTGAGTAGCATCCACCCCAGTTAGGATTTATACAATTGTACTTACAGTACAAGGTAATTCATAGCAGACTGCGCTGAGACTAAAATCGGAGATGCACACTTGGGTTACCAAATAACTCTCTTAGTTTATGCAACAAGTCATCCTCAGGTGCAACCATCCATTGCTCGCCCAGGGCAACCTCACCAACAGCAACACGATTGTTGTAGGAAATACGCATGGGACAATTGCCCTGTTTATAGGGGGCCATAAATTCGGCAAGCTGCTCAATTGTCGAACCATTAAGTTTTTCTTTGGTTACTTCAACCACTATCGCTTTGAGATAATTTTCACGTGCTTCGGTAAGACTCTTTACTTGATCGGCCCGCATTTTTAGCCCACCCGTGTAGTCGTCCTCAGAGACCTGGCCCTCCAATACGAGTAACGCATCTTTAACAATTTTATCTCGATACTCCTGAAAGGTATCGGCAAAAATCGCGACCTCAATCCTGCCGCTGCGATCATCCAGGGTAATCACCGCCATATTATCGCCTCGCCGAGTTTTAATAACTCGCATGCCCATGACTAAGCCCGCCACCAACTGTTTATTTTTACCTGGCTTTAGGTCAACAATTCTGCCACCGACAAAGTGGGCCAACTCCTCAATATATTCGTCGATTGGATGGCCCGTTAGATAAAGTCCAAGGGTTTCTTTTTCCCCAAGCAATCTTTCCTTGCCTGTTTCACTACGTATATGACGAAAGCTTTGATAACCGATCTCCGGAGCACTTTCTTTGGGGGTCGCTCCAAATAAGTCACTCATACCACAGTCAGTGTTACGAGCTTCCTGCTCGGCCATCTTAACGGCTTCTTCCATCGCGGCTAACATGACCGCGCGACGAAAACCAATCTCACCCTCTGGACCTATGGTATCTAGAGCCCCCGAGTGAATAAGTGCTTCTAATGCCCTCTTATTAACCCGCCGTCCGTCTACTCTGGCACAGAAGTCGAACAGATCCTTGAACGGACCACCCTCTTCTCTCGCGGCAATAATATTATCTACCGGTCCTTCACCTAGCCCCTTAATAGCGCCTAATCCATAGATCACTTCATTCTGTTCGGAAACAGTGAAGGAAAACTTGCCTCGATTCACATCGGGTGGGGACACCGGTAATTTAAGTTCGTGGCACTCATCGATAAGCGTCACGACCTTATCAGTGTTCTGCATATCGGCCGACAGTACTGCGGCCATAAATTCAGCGGGGTAATGCGTCTTCAGCCAGGCTGTTTGATAAGCAAGTAACGCATAGGCAGCAGAGTGCGATTTGTTAAAGCCATAGCCTGCAAATTTTTCTACCAAGTCAAAGATCTTGATTGCCAAGTCAGGATCAACACCCTGATTTTTTGCTCCCTCTTCAAAAATAGCCCGCTGTTTGGCCATTTCTTCAGGTTTCTTTTTACCCATGGCACGACGTAACATATCGGCGCCACCCAGCGTATAACCAGCCAGCACTTGGGCAATCTGCATAACTTGTTCTTGGTATACAATCACCCCGTAGGTTGGCTCCAGCACTGGCTTCAGGCTCTCATGCTGAAACTTGGCATCTGGATATGCAACCTCGGCACGCCCATGCTTCCGATTGATGAAGTCATCGACCATCCCTGACTGTAGTGGGCCCGGCCTGAACAAGGCCACCAATGCCACAATATCTTCAAAACAGCTGGGTTCCACGCGCTTAATCAAGTCTTTCATACCACGTGATTCGAGCTGAAAAACGGCCGTAGTTTCTGCACGCTGCATCAAACCATAGGTAGCAGGGTCGTCTAGAGGAATTGCGTCTATTGCAAGCGGCTCAACATCGACACGTAAAAGCCGCTCATTAACCATTTTGACCGCCCAGTCGATAATAGTAAGAGTACGTAAACCAAGAAAATCAAACTTCACCAATCCCGCTTGTTCAACATCATCTTTATCAAACTGGGTTACAAGCCCATCACCAATTTCGTCACAATACAGGGGAGAAAAATCAGTCAGTTTGGTCGGTGCAATAACGACCCCGCCAGCATGCTTGCCTACATTTCGAGTGATACCTTCGAGCTGCAAGGCCATCCCCCAGATTTCCTGAGCCTCCTCATCATTGTCGAGAAACTCTTTGAGCACTTCCTCCTGATCAACAGCCTTCTCGAGCGTCATACCAATATCAGCAGGAATCATTTTTGATAATTTATCGGCCAACCCATAGGCTTTTCCCTGCACCCTTGCAACATCTCGAACCACCGCTTTAGCTGCCATAGTGCCAAAGGTTATAATTTGCGATACCGCATCGCGGCCGTATTGGTCAGCGACATAGGAGATCACCCGGTCGCGATTATCCATACAAAAATCGATGTCAAAGTCAGGCATGGATACCCGCTCTGGGTTAAGGAATCGCTCAAATAGCAAGTCGTACTCAAGTGGGTCTAGGTCTGTAATCCCAAGCGCATAAGCTACGACGGAGCCAGCTCCAGACCCTCGACCAGGACCGACCGGAATATCATTTTCTTTAGCCCAGCGAATAAAGTCCATTACGATCAGAAAGTAACCGGGAAAGCCCATCTGAATAATAATATCCAGCTCGAAGCGCAAACGGTCCATATATACTTGCTTGCGTTCGGAATAATCTTCGGCGGCCTTGTCGAGTATTTTATCGAGTCGGTCAAGCAGTCCTTCCAGAGAAAGTTTCTCGAAAAAACTATCGGTCGTCATGCCTTCGGGGATTGGATACTCTGGTAGAAAATACTCACCAAAAGTTAGAGCTAAAGTACAACGACGAGCAATTTCCAGCGTATTTTCTATGGCCTCGGGGATATCACTGAACAGCTCAGCCATTTCTTCAGGCGACCGCAAATATTGTTGTTCACTATATCGTCGCTCACGACGAGGGTCGCCCAATACGCGCCCTTCTCCAATACAGACTCTCGCTTCATGGGCATCAAATTGCTCGGCCTCAAGAAACCTCACATCATTTGTCGCGACCACAGGACAATCAAAACTTGAGGCCAAAGCAACAGCCAAATGAATAAACGTTTCTTCTTGAGGACGCCCCGTACGGGTCAGCTCAAAATAAAAACGGTCGGGAAAGTCCTCCCTCCAGCCCTCTAATAGCTCTACAGCCTGATCAGACTTATTAGCAAGCAAAGCCTGTCCCACATCACTTTGCCGTCCAGAGAGCGCTATAAGCCCCTCGGAAGCCTCTTTGATCCAGGAGCGCTGGATAAAGGGCTTTCCCTGAACCTGGCCTTCCTGATAAGCCCGAGAAATCAATTTGGTTAGATTGCGATATCCCTGCTGGTTCATAACCAACAGGGTCACCCAGCTAGGAGCTCCATCCTCAATGGGGTTCAGCACATGAAGATCAGCACCACAAATTGGCTTTATGCCAGCATTCTGAGCAGCCTTATAGAACTTCACCAAACCAAAAAAATTAGTCACATCGGTTAAAGCAACGGCAGGCATACTCAGTTCGGCTACTTGCTGAACCAACGGTTTGATCCGCACAATACCGTCCAGCAGTGAATATTCGCTGTGTAGACGAAGATGAACGAAGGATGGAGCCATAGAATGTCTTTCCATATGGACTGGTTAAAAAGAAGAACCGTCGTAAATAAGTTGTATGAATTAAACCGTAATTTTAATACAACTGCCTGAGCCGTTTGTTCAATTCTCTTTTGTTCAGGGTATTTTGCTCAAAGTACCGTCAACTGCCTTGCCGCTAGCATGCTTTTAATCGGCTCGAAAGACTGCCGATGAATAGGACTTGGACCCAAGCACTCAATAGCATCTCTATGGCGCTTGGTGCCGTACCCTTTATGTGCAGAAAAACCATAACCCGGATATTGCTCATCAAGTTCGCACATCTCATTGTCTCTACAGACTTTAGCCAAAATCGATGCAGCACTGATTGAAGGTATTTTGTCATCGCCCTTGATGACTGTCTCGCCTACATAATTCCAGGGTGGCATACGATTACCATCCACAGCCACGTATTCAGGCTTAATAGCGAGACCATCAACTGCCCGCACCATCGCCATCATGGTAGCCTGTAATATGTTGTAGCGGTCAATTTCCTCAACTGAGGCTCGAGCGATAGACCAGCATAATGCACGCTCTTTGATTAAGACCGAGAGTTGCTGACGGCGCTTGTCTGTCAACTTCTTTGAATCTGCAAGCCCCTCAATTGGCTTGCCAGGATCAAGGATAACGGCCGCCGTCACCACATCCCCAGCCAGAGGCCCTCGCCCGACCTCATCGACACCAGCCAATAGCTCACCGTCATAACAAAGCTGGTAGGGCGTAATCATGCCCCCGCCTCCAACAACTTAACTAATGCGCTTGCAGCAGTATTGCTCCCCCCATACCGGAGAGATTTATGAAGTTCGGTAAACCGCTGCTCTAATACTGACACTCGTTCAGGTTCCATGAAATAAGCCAACACTGCCTCACAGAGGTTTTCTACGGTAGCATCATCTTGCAACAGTTCAGGCACAAGCGCCTCACTCGCCAGTAAGTTTGGGAGTGAAACAAAGGGCACTTTGACCATTTTTGAGACAATAGCGTAGGTATATTTACCCAACCGATAACTCACGACCATGGGCTTTTTCAACAACATAGCTTCTAGCGCTGATGTCCCTGATGACAACAACACAACATCCGCAGCAGCCATTGCGGTAAGCGACTGGCCGTCAAGAAGTGTTACCGACAAACCCGGATAACCCATGAGAATTGACTCGAGTTCCCTTCTACGTTCTGCGTTGGCTGTCGGCACGACTAAATGTAAGCTTGGCACCTTAGTTAAGCAGCATTGGCCTACATCCAGAAACAATCTACCCAGCGCTTCGACTTCAGAGGCACGACTCCCCGGCATGATGGTCAACACAGGGCGACCTTCGGGTATAGCCAGTTTTTTCCGAGCAGCGGAAGTATTGGTTTCCAGTGGAATCGTTTCTGCCAGAGGGTGCCCCACGCAAACGACAGGAACCCCACGCTCACGATAAAAAGCCTCCTCAAAAGGGAGCAGTGTCAACATCAGGTCTACAGCCTGAGCAATTTTCTTGATTCGACCTTGACGCCACGCCCAAACCGATGGGCTAACATAGTGCGCAGTTTTAATACCCTTTTTACGGAGTTTACGCTCAAGACCCAAATTAAAATCGGGAGAATCGATGCCAACGACTAAATCAAAATGATTATCGTGAAAATGTTTAAACAGAGTTTTTCTGATCTTTAAGAGTTCAGGTAGCCGCTTCAGGGGCTCTACCAGCCCCATAACAGACAGGCGGTCAATTGGAAAGAGAGAACGAAATCCCTCATCCAACATTTTAGCGCCACCAATCCCTTCAAAATAGGCGTCGGGATAACGCGACTTTAATGCGCTAATTAACCCCGCGCCAAGCTGGTCGCCAGATGCTTCACCAGCGACCAGACCGATTCGAATTTGTTGGGACATGGCTCAGCGAATAATGCCGCGGGATGAAGCTCTAACTGAATCGACTAGTGCCTGGACTTCTGGATGCGCCAGGGCAAGTTCATCTAGTTTTAACAGTGCTTCATCAAGAGATAAACCCTGACGATAAAGTATTTTGTATCCCTGCTTGATCGCAGCAATAGCTTTTTTATCAAAACCTCGACGTTTCAGCCCTTCGGAATTAATCGTACGCGGCTCTGCAGGAGCACCAAAAGCCATGACATAAGCTGGAACATCCTGGGGCAGAAAGGCCGCTGGGCCAATCATCGTATGGGCTCCAATGGACACAAACTGATGAACGAGAACATAGCCAGACAAAATCGACCAGTCACCCAAGTTCACATGGCCGGCAAGCGAGGCATTGTTCACCAAAATACAATTGCTACCCACCGCACAGTCGTGACCAATATGCACATAAGCCATCAACAGATTGTTGTCCCCGATGGAAGTAATACCTCGATCTTGAACAGTGCCCCGGTGGATGGTTACTCCTTCCCGTATCGTATTGTTATCACCGATTTCGAGACGAGTGGGCTCTCCTTTGTACTTCAGGTCCGGGGTATCTTCGCCGATGGTTGAAAACTGAAAAATTTTATTATTTTTGCCTATAGATGTTGGGCCTTTGACCACTACATGGGAGTTAATGACAGTACCTGAACCAATAGTCACATCTGGACCAATCGTCGTCCAGGGGCCAACTTCTACGCCCTCCGCCAAAACTGCTGATGGGTCAATAATTGCACGTGGATCAATCAAGGACATCGCAATCAGTCCGCCTTGAGCGCGCAAAGAATTGTCGCTTCACATGCCAGTTCGCCATCGACAGAAGCACGACACTTAAAGCGCCATATAGTACGCTTCACTGAATCGATTTTTGCTTCCAACATTAACCGATCACCAGGTATGACTTGGCGCTTAAAGCGAACACCGTCGACGCCAGCAAACAGGTAAAGGACATCATCATCAACAACCTTATCAGCCGTCAAAAAGCCAAGAATACCAGCGGCCTGGGCCATAGCTTCTATGATCATAACCCCGGGAAAGATAGGCGCATTGGGGAAATGGCCATTAAAAACTTCTTCATTTGTAGTGATGTTCTTATAAGCGAGAATACTTTCGCCCAACTCAACATCAACCACACGATCCACCAATAAAAACGGGTAGCGCTGGGGTAGGCGTTTTTTGATCTCAGTAATATCCATTAGGTAGTCTCAAGGTGCAGTAAAGTTTCAAAAATACGTTAGGTTATAATTTTTTTTCTAGTGTCTTGATTCGGTGAGCCAAGCTATCCAGTTGATTGAAGCGAACTGCATTTTTTCTCCAGTCTCGAGTATTACTGAATGCTGTTCCAGAGGAGTAAGAGCCAGGCTCTGTCAACGACTTGGTGATTATTGTCCCACCTGTAAGATGGACATTATCGCAGATATTAACATGCCCAACGACACCCACTTGACCTGCAAAAATACAATTTTTCCCCACAACAGTACTGCCCGAGATCCCTGAAGAGCCGGCTATAGCAGTATTTTCACCGATACGAACGTTGTGAGCTATCTGAATATGATTATCGAGAATAACGCCATCCTCAATAACGGTATCATCTAAGGCGCCTCGATCTATCGTGGTACAAGCACCAATTTCGACCCTGTCTCCAATAACGACACCGCCCAATTGATGAATTTTTACCCACTGCCCCTGATGATGAGCAAAACCGAAACCATCTGCGCCAATCACAGAGCTACTATGAATAATCACATCATTTCCGATAACCACACCATGGTAGATACTGACATTTGCAGCTATTCGACAGTTACTTCCTATGACAGAGCCATCACCGACCACAACTCCGGCACCAATCTGACTGCCGGCACCAATCACCACATCGTCACCCAGTACTGCATTGGGCCCTATATAGGTGTTTTCAGCGATTTGAACCGAACTTGCCACCACTGCATCAGGGTGAATACCAGACTCACCGACAGGGGTACTATCAAACATTGCTGAAGCCAAGGCGTAACCCAAATAAGGGTTCGCCATAATGAGCATGTTGCCCGAGAATTCATCGGCGGCATCCGCACTCAATATAACCGCACCTGCCTGTGCTGTAGGCAGGTGCTGGCGGTATATTTGATTTGCTAAAAATGTCAGGTCGTCTGGCCCTGCATTACGAAGTGTCGAAATCCCTGTAATCTGATAGGTGGGATCACCACGTAACTCAGCACCGATTAGAGAGGCTATGTCACTCAGCTGATAACTGTGCTTCATTCGTCAACTGGCTCGAAAAATTACTTGGTTTTTTTGTTCAGACGATCAGTTAATTTCACTGTCAAATCCAGCTCTGGAGCAACAGTGACTACGGCCTCCGCATTAATTAACAGAACAACACCTTCTTCTTTAATCAATTCCTGTAGCGCTTCACCCGCTTTTGGACGCAATTCCTGTACGACACTACTTTGAAGTGCTTTTTGATCAGCCTGAACCTTTCTGGTGGTTAGCTCGAGGTCTGCGCGAAGAAATTCCATCTTCTTTTGTGCTTCGTCCTTCTGTGCTTCTGACCAAGTCATGCTTTTTGAATCAACTTCTTTTTTCAGTGCCTGCATATCAGCTACGGTACTTTCATATTTGGCTTGCAATGATGCATAGTCAGACTCTGACTGCATTTGCTTAACTCTCGCTTTAGCCACATCAGAACCAAATATAGCCTTACCAAAATCAACAACTGCAATCTTTCCCTCAGCGGCAAATGTTGTCACAGTGAACAATGCTGCCAAAGTGAACAAAAATATCTTTGCTATACGCACACTAACTCTCCATTGATTAAATTAACTTTATTTTAGAAGGTCTGACCCATTTGGAATTGGAAAACCTCTTCCTCATCCTCTTCACCAGCATTCAAAGGTTTAGCCAAACTAAATGTCAGAGGACCAAAGCTACTGAGCCAGGTCGCACCAAAACCGACCGAATAGCGAAGATCGCCGACATCCGGCTCTTGGCAAAGGTCCTCAATTTTGTCTCCACAATCCGTATCAAATACGTTACCTGTATCAACAAAAACTGCTGCCTGAATACTACGCTGATCTTTAATAAAGGGTAATGGGAAGATAACTTCGGCGCTGCCTTCCACTAGGACGTTACCACCAAAGGGATCTGAGTCTTGAAAATTCGGATCTTTGGGAACATCGCGGGGCCCCAGAGTATTACTCTTAAAGCCACGAACCGAACCATTTCCGCCCGCATAAAAATGCTTGAAAAATGGTAGCCGGGTCGTACCGCCAAAGCTATCGCCATAGCCTAGTTCTGTACGCAAACGCAAACTCATTTTACGAACCAAGGGTCTAAAATACTGGCCAGAGTATTTAATTTTGTAATACTCCATATCACTGCCGGGGAAGGCCATTTCAACACCCACACTCTGGGAGGAACCTGCAGTGGCCAATCGACCTCGGTTAAGGGTCGAATACCCCCAATTTAAGTTGGCCGTAAAAATATTAAAATCTTCGCCATTATCGTTGAGGAACTCGTCAATTTCCTTGGTAGCAAAGGAACCCGTATCAATCGCCAGGCTCTCAAAACCTAAACCGACCCCTATACTAGAGACTTCTGACAAGGGGTAAGAAAAGCTCAGCGAGCTTCCGTAACTATCTACCGTATAGTTTGAGATATTGCCTTCATCATAATCCGTGCTTTTAGCAAACACACCAAAACCGGCACTGACGCCATCTTTGGTAAAATACGGGTCTCGGTAATTAAGTGACAAGTTTGTTTGGAAACCACTTTGATTAAGCCCTAATCCAAGGCTATTACCGGTACCGAGAAAATTGCTTTCATTAATATTCGCACCTATGACGATCCCGTATGTCTGAGCAAACCCAAGACTGGCCCCGACACTACCAGAAGGTTGTTCCTCAACGGTATAGATAACATCTACCTGATCACTCGTTCCTGGCACTTGTTGCGTATCTGCCTGCACTTCTTTAAAGAAACCGGTACGCTCCAAACGAACTTTAGAGAATTCCATTTTAGCAGTAGATGCCGACGCGCCCTCCATCTGCCTCATTTCTCTGCGTAGTACTTCGTCCATCGTCTTGGTGTTTCCGCGAAACTCAATACGGCGCACATAGGCACGTTTCCCCGGATCGACAAAGAAGGTCACTTTGGCCGTTTTATCTTCTTCATTAACCTCTGGTATACCTTTTACTTCAGCAAAGGTATATCCGTCATTACCCAAGCGCTGAGTAATCAACTCTGTAGTGTTTGTCATTAGAACTTGTGAGAACGTCTGCTCCTCTTTGAGAACAAGAAGATTGCGAATCTCACTTTCGGAAACCACCAGATCACCCGCTAATTCGATGTCCTTAACGGTATAAATATCACCTTCGGTGATATTTATAGTCACAAAGACAGATTCACGATCTGGGCTGATAGCAACCTGAGTTGAGTCAATGGAGAACTTGAGATAGCCTCGATCCAGATACCAGGATTCCAACCGCTCCAGATCACCAGACAGCTTCTCTCTCGAGTATTTATCATCATTAAAAAAGAACGACAATAAACCGGTTGTCTTTAACTCAAGCTGAACCAGCAGATCGTCTTCTTCGAAATCATTATTCCCAACAATATTAATGTGTTTAATGGCGGCGGGGTCGCCTTCATCAACATTGATATTAACAAGTACCCGGTTTCTCGGAAGCTCTTCAACCTCTGCGTTAACCCTGGCACCGTAACGCCCCTGCCCAACATACTGACGCTCTAACTCCTGAGACATACCTTCCAGGATAGATTGACGAAAAATCTGCCCTTCAGCCAAACCATTGCTACGGAGCGACTTGATCAATTCATCAGTGGGGATAGCTTTGTTGCCTTCGATAATAATTTCAGCAATTGCCGGCCGCTCTTTGAGCACGACAATGAGCACACCACCATCACGGGCAATGCGAATGTCATCGAAATAACCGGTACGAAACAGGGCGCGCGTTGCACGTCGAACGGTATCATCATCAATCAAGTCCCCTACGCTTAGAGGCATTGAGGCAAATACAGTACCTGATGATACCCGCTGCAGACCGTCAATCCTGATATCTTCAACTTGAAACACCTCTGCCCGGATAGCGACAGAAAATAGAACCAAGCATAACAACAGATAAAAGTGTTTCATGGAGACCGATTTTCTCTTGGTTTTTGTTTATTGTTTTAGCTACAACCGCATCAGGTCATTGTATAGGGCTAGCAACATCAACCCAACAACCAGAAAAAGTCCTACCCGAAACCCAGCCATCTGAATTTTTTCGGAAACAGGAGAGCCTTTTACGGCCTCAATGATGTAATACATCAAGTGGCCGCCATCTAGTACCGGGATAGGCAATAAATTCAAAACACCCAAACTTATGCTCAAAAATGCCAAAAATCCCAGATAGGCCGTCACCCCATACTGAGCAGCAGCGCCCGCCACTTTAGCAATGGTAATGGGTCCACTCAAGTGTTTTGCGGAAATCAGTCCGACCATCATCTTTTTGATGGAATCGAGAATCAAAACCGAGGTATCCCAAGTCTGCTTTACGGCTTGCGAGGCAGCCTCAAACGGACCGTATTCAATCTCTCGAATCATATCCTTTGGCCACTCTGGGATTTGCACACTCATACCCACTTGCCCAATAGCCGAACCATCCTCAGCCACCGCCCTCTTGGGAACAATGGTGGTCAGGAATTTTTCATCACCCCTTAGCACTTCAATTTCGATTGTCTTATCTGGACGAGCACGAACATAATTAACCCAGGTTGACCAATCATCCATAGGAACACGATCAGCCGACAAGACTCTATCGCCAGTCATCAGGCCGGCAGCTTCTGCTGGATCACCTATAACAATATTATTTGCAACAGGTAGCACTCTAGGTGAATAAAGAACCAAGCCAACACCGGCAATGGGCTCCGGCTCCTCGGTATCCGACAGCCAGTCCTTCAGCTGCCCCTGATATTCGTAGGCCACTGAATCACCGGGTACTTTGGCACGAAAGGATATCGTTCCAGTTTCGCCGATACGTCGAATCAACTGAGAGCTCAATGCTTGCCATGTAGGCGTCGGTTCTCCATCCAAGGAAATAATTTCTTGCCCTGGCTGAAGCCCAGCTTGCTCTGCAACCGAGCCGGGCTTTAATGAGTCAATAACGGGTGCCATCCCTGTGACCCCAAAGGAATAGACAACCCAATAAATGAGAATGGCCAATAAAAAATTGGCTAGTGGACCTGCTGCAACGACTGCCATGCGCTGCCAAACGGGCTTTCTGGTAAAGGCATAAGGCAGGTCTTCTTCAAGAACATTACCTTCTCGCTCATCGACCATTTTCACATAGCCGCCGAGCGGCAAGACCGAAACAACAAACTCGGTGCCCAGCTTATCCCGCCAACGAAGTAACGGTGTCCCAAAGCCAACCGAAAACCGGATCACTTTGACACCACACCTACGAGCCACCCAAAAGTGCCCGTATTCATGGAAGGTCACGAGAACGCCCAGGGCGAGCAAGGTATAAAAAATTGTCTGTACGACTTCCATCAAAACTTCCTAGTGAGACCGCTGAATGATTGATACCGCACTCTGTCGAGCCAATTTATCGCTCGATTGGACATTTTCAAGTGTGTCCAGTTCAACGATCGACGTATCACCTAAGACCTGAGCCACAATTTCGGATATCTGAAGAAAAGAAATATCACCCTTTAAAAACGCATCTACCGCTACTTCATTAGCCGCATTCAACACAGTGGGCGCACTCCCCCCCATCCGCGCCGCCTCTACAGCCAAGGCCAAGCAGGGGAAACGCTCTAAATCGGGCGCTTCGAAATCTAACCTGGCGATACTAATAATATCGAGATTGGCAACACCAGAATTAATACGTTCTGGCCAAGCCATAGCATGAGCTATGGGTGTGCGCATATCCGGATTACCTAATTGTGCAAGCACTGAGCCATCCACATACTGAACCATAGAGTGGATCACACTTTGAGGGTGTATAACCACCTCTATCTGATCGGGAGAAAGGTCAAACAACCAGCAAGCCTCTATCAGCTCCAAGCCTTTGTTCATCATGGTAGCGGAATCGACCGAAATCTTTCTACCCATACTCCAATTAGGGTGCGCACAAGCCTGCTCTGGCGTTATCGAATGCAGAGCCTCCAGTGGCGATGCCCGAAAAGGCCCTCCCGAGGCTGTTAAAACAATTTTTTGGGCACCACAGCGATTATCTGATGAATAATCTGATGGCAAACATTGGAAAACCGCATTATGTTCGCTATCGATGGGCAACAGAGTGGCGCCTGACTCGCGAACAGCCTTCATAAACAAGCTACCGGCCATGACTAACGCCTCTTTGTTAGCAAGCAGCACTTTTTTTCCTGCGCGCGCAGCCTCCAGGGTTGGCAATAATCCCGCGGCACCCACAATCGCCGCCATAACCATGTCCACCTCTGGAGCTATAGCTATCTGGCATAGCCCTTCCACACCGCACAAAATTTTGGTTTCGGGACTGTCCACCCGCAACAACTGCTGTAACTGATCAACACTTTTCTGATCTGCGGTCACAGCAAAACTCGGCTTGAATTTTTTGCACTGCTCTGCGAGTTCGGCTACCCGTGAATACCCACTTAGCGCATAAACCTGAAAACGGTCCGGGTGTCGCGCTACCACATCGAGCGTGCTAACACCGATGGAACCGGTAGCACCAAGTATCGTTAATTTCTGCATAAATTCAGAGCTGAATATCGCTATAGATGAAAATCAATGTGAATACAGGCATTGCCGCTGTTAGGCTATCTACCCGATCTAGTATGCCGCCATGACCTGGCAAGATGTTACCGCTGTCCTTGATACCCCGGTGACGCTTAACCATGCTTTCCAGTAAATCACCGACCACGGAAGCTAGCGCCGTGCCCATTATAACCAGAGCAAGTAACAACCAGGTACGGCCGTCCAATGCTAAAAATACTCCAAGCAACAAAACAACGATTGCGTTAACGACAACGCCACCAAGCAATCCTTCCCAGGTTTTTTTGGGACTGACACTCGGGGCCAACTTATGCTTCCCGAATCTTCGCCCAGAGAAATAAGCGCCAATATCAGCACACGCCACAATCATGACCACCAGAAAAATCATCCATTCGCCTTTAGCGGAGTGGATCAGGATCACCATGGCAGCCCACGTGGGAACTAATACCAGAAACCCCATAACACATCGCGCCCAACGACTGCCCCACAATACCGCGCTGCTTGGATAGCCCTGCACCCAAAGCAGCGCAACCGCCCACCACGGGACAATGGCCAGCAATAAACTTCTTCCGGCATCAAACTGCAATGACTCAGTTGGCGAAAGCCTCAACACATAAGCCGTGACCACCAATAACCCAGACAACACTAAGGTATATGCCAATCTAGCCAGAGTACTGTTAATGCCGGATAAATCAGACCACTCCCAGGCGCCATAAATAACGATCACACCCACGGCCAAGGAAAAGGCAAAGGGATTCAAAACAAACAAGGCTGAAAGAAAAATCACAGCAATGATTATTGCAGTGACAATGCGTTGTTTAAGCACGCCGCGCCTCCTCACCAATAGCTTGCTCGTCCCTCATACCAAAACGGCGTTGACGACTCTGGTACTCATTGATCGCCTTTTGAAAGGCTGCACCATCAAAATCAGGCCAATAACACTCGGCATAGTAAAATTCAGCATAGGCCAGCTGCCACAACAAGAAATTACTGATCCGCTGCTCACCCGCAGTACGAATACAGAGATCGGGCAGCGGGAGATCAGACAAATTCAATTGCTGGTGCATATGCTCTTCGGTAATGTCTTCTGGACGCAAACGACCACTTTGCACTTGGCGAGCAAGCTCACTTGCAGCTTGGGTTATATCCCATCGGCCACCATAATCGAGAGCAAGCACCAAGGTTCTTCCACCCTTTTGTGTGGCTAATTCAGTATCTACAATGAGTTTTTTCAACTTGGAACTGAAACGATCTCTGCGACCGATAACCCGAAGCCTAACGCCTCTGTCTATCAGCTGCTTAACTTCTTTCTTAAGGTAATGAGCCAGCAAAGACATTAAAGCCCTGACTTCAACCTCAGGTCGCTTCCAGTTTTCACTACTAAAGGCAAATAATGTAAGGACTTCGATGTCATTTATTTGACACGCATCCAGTATATCCCTGACACGCTCAGCACC
>DFBC01000009.1:15269-19830 GCA_002367235.1 Cellvibrionales bacterium UBA3090 | reverse complement strand
TGTGTATGTGACGAGCCACTCAACGGTGTATTCATAGAGAATTAAGCTACCAAATGAATCGACTAGATTTCCATGAGGTCGACTTCTTTTGCAGCTAAAGCCTGATCGACCTGCTGAATATACTTATCAGTAATCTTTTGAATCTCATCCTGAGCACGACGTTCATCGTCCTCGGTAATTTCCTTCTCTTTTTGCAGTTCTTTAACATCAGAAAGTACATCACGACGGATATTACGAATCGACACACGCGATGTTTCTGCTTCTGCCCGGGCTTTTTTAATAAAACCCTTACGAGTTTCCTCAGTGAGCTGAGGCATAGGTATGCGAATCAGTTCGCCAGTAGTCGAAGGATTAAGCCCCAAATCAGACTTGAGAATAGCCTTTTCCACTTCTGGCACGAGGTTTTTCTCCCAAACACCAATGGATAGGGTTCTCGCATCCAATACCGTCACATTACCTACTTGCCCCAAGGGCGTCTCGACGCCGTAATAAGAAACCGTCAGTCCATCCAACAGGCTGGGATGTGCGCGGCCAGTACGAATTTTATTAAACGCATGGCCCAGCGCATCAACACTTTTTGCCATTCGGGTCTCAGCATCTTTCTTTAAATCATTTATCATTTCGACCTTCCTCGATCAGTGTTCCTTCATCACCACCGACCACAATATTCAACAGAGCACCGGGTTTAGACATGCGGAATACACGCAGCGGCATCTCTTGCTCTCGGCAGAGACAAATCGCCGTTAAATCCATCACACCAAGCTTTTTCTCCAATGCCTCATCATAGGTTAGATGAGAGTACATGGTTGCACTCGGATCTTTCATAGGGTCTGCAGAGTATACACCGTCGACCTTGGTTGCTTTCAACACAAGCTCAGCACCAATTTCAATGCCACGCAGACACGCGGCTGAATCTGTGGTAAAAAATGGGTTACCGGTTCCCGCTGAAAAAATGACCACATCCCCACTATCAAGGTAGCGCATGGCCGTTCTTCTATCATAGTGTTCCACAACACCACTCATTGGGATAGCAGACATCACACGGGCCGAAATATTGTTGCGATCAAGCGCATCTCGCATTGCCAGGCCATTCATCATGGTTGCCAGCATGCCCATATGGTCTCCGGTAACTCGCTCCATGCCCACGGCGTGAAGCGCCGCACCACGAAACAGATTTCCACCACCAATAACCAATCCTACCTGAACACCAATACCGACCAACTGGCCTATCTCAAGCGCCATGCGGTCAAGCACCTTGGGATCGATACCAAAGCCCTCCTCCCCCATTAGCTCCTCCCCACTCAATTTAAGTAAGATGCGCTTGTACTTTTTATCTCGGGTGCCGGGCATGCTATTTCTCCAGGAAGGTCGATTGTCTCTGCGTACATAATAACGGGGGCCTAAGCCCCCGTCTTCAAATCAGCTGGCTGCACCAACTTGGGCTGCCACTTCCGCGGCAAAATCAACTTCTTCTTTTTCGATACCCTCTCCGACTTCAAAACGTATGAAGGACTGAATTTCAGCGCCGGCATCTTTTACCAACTTGCCTACTTTTGTATCGGGATCTTTAACAAAGGGCTGGTTAACCAAACTGGATTCCGACAAGAACTTATTAATCCGTCCAGAAATCATCTTCTCAATAATTTCATCTGGCTTGCCGCTCTCCCGCGCCTGGGCAACAAAGATGTCCTTTTCTTTAGCCACAACGTCTTCTGGCATATCCTCTGGCTTAACGACCTGTGGATTGACTGCTGCCACATGCATAGCAACGTCTTTAGCAACCTCACCATTAGCACCACTCAAGGCAACCAACACGCTAATACGGTTGTTGCTGTGAACATAGGCACCAACTACCGGCGCTTCGACCAGCTCAACTCGACGAACATTAACGTTCTCACCAATTTTCTGAACCAGCGCCTGACGAGTTTCTTCAACATCAGCAGCTAATGCCGCCGCGTCAGTTTGCTTCTCGGCAAAAGCTTTTTCCAGAACACCGTTCACAAATGCCAGAAAACCTTCGTCTCGGGCTACGAAATCGGTTTCACTGTTGACTTCAATCATAACGCCGTAGCTATTATCGTCGGCCACTTTTACCGCTACGACACCTTCAGCCGCGGTACGCCCGGCTTTCTTGGCGGCCTTAAGACCACTGGACTTGCGCAGGTCGTCAATCGCTTTTTCAATATCACCACCAGCTTCAGCCAGTGCCTTTTTACATTCCATCATGCCGAGGCCAGTACGCTCGCGCAGATCCTTAACCATAGCTGCAGAAATTGCTGCCATCTGTCGATTCCTCTCTGTCTTTCTTTTTGGGTTGGAAAAAAGGGGGCAAAGCCCCCTTTCTTAATATTACAGCTAAACACACAAAATTTTTGTTTGCGCTTACTCAGCCGCGGCTTCAGCATCGGGCTGCTCGCCCTTTTCAGCTGTCACTTCAACAAATTCATCTTTGCTAGTGACGTTAGCTCCCTGAGCCTTTCCTTCCAGAAGAGCATCAGCAATAGCTGTCGCGTACAATTTAATGGCACGAATTGCGTCGTCATTACCTGGGATTACATAATCAACGCCATCTGGGTTGCTGTTGGTATCCACAACACCAATTACAGGGATACCAAGCTTGTTAGCTTCCTGAATAGCGATTCGCTCGTGATCAACATCGATCACAAACAACATATCTGGCAGACCGCCCATATCTTTAATACCGCCAATGGAACGATCCAGCTTCTCCATCAGACGAGTTCTCATCAAAGCTTCTTTTTTGGTCAGCTTGTCAAAGGTTCCATCCTGGCTCTGGGCTTCCAGCTCGCGAAAACGGCGAATAGATGCACGGATAGTTTTGTAGTTCGTTAGCATACCGCCTAACCAGCGGTGACTAACATAAGGCATTCCAGCTCGTTCAGCTTGCTCGGCAATCACTTTTTGAGCGGCGCGCTTGGTACCAACCATCAGTACTTTGTTACCATTGGCGGCAACTTGACGAACGATTTCAAGTGCTTCATTGAATGCAGGAACCGTGTTTTCAAGGTTCAAGATATGAATTTTGTTACGAGCCCCGAAAATGAACTTGTCCATTTTAGGGTTCCAAAAGCGAGTCTGGTGACCAAAATGGACACCGGCTTGCAACATGTCACGCATGCTTACAGTTGTCATAATATTTCCTTTGATTAGGGTTAAACCTCCACATATCCCACCAGTCAACCTACCAAGAGCAAGCACCCAGACAAGTGTGTCGATATGTGTGTGTCGTTAGTTTTCAATTTAGCCCTTGGCATATAGCCACAGAGCGGTGCGCTTTATACCATAAAGCAACGATTTATTGAAGAACTACAAAGGGAATTATTGAGAGGCATGCCACTACTCATTCTATCCGTTACAATTGCACTCCATCCGTTACAATGACCCGTTTTATTAAACACACCGGAAGAAACTATGGCTGTCACACTGAAAACCGCTGATGAGCTTCAAAAAATGCGCGTAGCTGGGAGACTAGCAGCGGAAGTTCTGGAAATGATCGAACCTTATGTGGTCGCTGGCGTTAGCACTGCAGAGCTAGATCGTATCTGCCACGATTATATGGTGAATGAACAAAAGACCATTCCCGCCCCACTGAATTATCGCGGCTTTCCAAAGTCAATCTGCACCTCGGTTAATCATGTAATCTGTCATGGCATCCCATCGGAGAAGAAAATCCTTAAAAATGGCGATATTGTCAATCTGGATATTACTGTGATTAAGGATGGTTATTTTGGCGACACCAGCAAAATGTTTTGTGTTGGGGACGTACCTAGCCATGCCAGAAGGCTGGTCCAGGTCACTCAAGAAAGCCTTTACAAGGCAATTGAGATCGTAAAGCCAGGTGCCCGGCTAGGCGATATAGGCCATGTAATTCAACAATATGCTGAAAGTAACTACTACAGCGTGGTTCGGGAATATTGCGGCCACGGTATTGGCACTGAATTCCACCAGGAGCCTCAAGTGCTTCACTTTGGTCGTCCCGATACAGGCATGGTTCTTAAGGAGGGTATGACCTTTACAATTGAACCCATGCTGAATGCGGGAAAACATCACACCAAACTTAAAAGTGATGGCTGGACTGTCGAGACTCGCGACGGAAGACTATCCGCTCAATGGGAGCACACCTTAGCAGTCACCGCCGACGGCGTAGAAGTGCTGACAGCCCGCACCGAAGAAGCATTCTGATGACCACTGAAAACTCGCTATTTTTCTTCGATGAACAACGATTTACAGAAAACCTGAAAACCGAAAATCCGATCAAGGTTTTTAAAGAGGCCATTGAAGCTGCCAGCGTACACTTCAACGACCGATTCCACGAAGGCGAACAGGTCAACACGCTGATTTATGAGCGAGCCGTATTCATGGACCTTATTCTCCGCCATGCCTGGAACCAATTTGACTGGAATACAAGCATAGCGCTGATCGCTGTAGGCGGCTACGGCCGAGGAGAGCTACACCCTCAATCTGACATAGACATTATGCTGCTAATCCGCCGAGGCAGCCCAAACCGTTATAAACAGAGCATAGAGGGATTCCTTACTTTTCT
>DFBC01000009.1:12896-15143 GCA_002367235.1 Cellvibrionales bacterium UBA3090 | reverse complement strand
GATGAAAAACTTCGTCAATCTGTTCTTAAAAAGACCGGCCCTCGAAAGATATGGCCATCGAAGGATTTCTTTCGAGCAAAGTGGGATGAGCAGATTGAACGCTACAAAAAACACGGAAATACCGAATACAACCTTGAGCCCAATATCAAAGAAGCTCCCGGTGGCTTGCGCGATATACAAATGATCAACTGGGTGGCGAAACGCCACTTTAACGTAGAGTCTTTGGAAGAACTCGTAGGAAAAGACTTCATCACCCCCGAAGAATACATTCAATTAAAACGGGGGGAGTCCTTCCTATGGAAAGTCCGCTACTGCCTTCACTTGATTGCAGAGCGCCCGGAAGAAAGATTGCAGTTTGACTACCAGCGAAAAATTGCCGCCATGTTTGGGTATCACGACGGCGACCAACGGTTAGGCGTCGAGCAATTTATGCAGCACTACTATCAAGTCGTTCGCTCCATGAGAGAACTCAATGATGTCATGCTCCAATACCTCGATGAAGTTATTCTCCGAAAAGACAAAGCAAAGAAAACCTACGAGCTGAATGAGCGCTTTCAGGTACGTGACCAGCATATTGAAACGGTGGGCGAATACGTCTTTGCCAAATACCCTTCGGCCCTTCTAGAAATTTTCTGCTTGTTGGGAGAGAACGAAAATATTCAGGGTATTAGAGCAGCTACAATCCGGCAAATCCGCCAACACCGCAAAGTGATTGACGATGCCTTTCGAAACGAACCCCAAAATAAAGCCCTGTTTCTAAGACTACTCCGCTGCCCGCACAATATGAGCACACAATTACAACGTATGACCCGGTATGGAATATTAGGTCGCTACCTACCGGAATTTGGGCAGATTATTGGTCAAACCCAACACGACTTATTCCACCGCTACCCTGTCGATGCTCACACGCTTCAGTTAATTAAAAACATGCGCCTCTTAGACCGTCCCGATGCAGCAGAAGAATTTCCCATCACCTCTCATGTTTACAAAAACCTGCCTAAGCCGGAGTTAGCGTTTATCGCGGGCCTCTATCATGACATGGGCAAAGGTCGCGGTGGCGATCACTCGGTTCTCGGCGCTGTCGATGCCGCAAATTTCTGCGAGCGACACGGTCTTCCCCCTGAAGAGGCACAGCTCATTTCCTGGCTTGTAGAAAATCACCTGTTGATGTCTAGCACTTCACAGCGCTCCGACATTTCTGATCCCGACGTTATCTACAAATTTGCTAAATTAATCGGCAACCAACTTAAGCTCGACTACTTATTTGTTCTTACCGTCTCAGATATTACCGCCACCAACCCCACCCTGTGGAATAGTTGGAAAGCGGCTCTAATGAGACAGCTCTACACAGAGACGAGACGCGCTCTTCAACGTGGACTTGAAAACCCGGCCAATCGCGATGGATGGGTAAGGAATACAAAAGCCTCAGCCCTGGAAAAGCTGCTTGAACAGGATATTAGCGAATCAAAGGCTAAAGAAATCTGGGGGAACCTGGATGATGAGTTTTTTCTGCGTGAAAGTGCTAACGATATCGCCTTGTACACGGCAGCCATTGCAGCACGCGGCAATGACTCCGAGCCAGTAATTTTAATTCAAGACACAGGCGTAGAAGTCCCGATTGCCACCCAGATATTTATTCACACCAACGGGCTGGATAACGTATTCCCTATTACCGCCGCTACTCTGGATCAGCTACAGCTGACCATTCAGGATGCCAGCCTGCACAGAGATACCCAGGGAAACACCTTTGATATTTTTTATGTGCTTGATGAAAACGACGAACCTTTCGGTCACAAAACCACCATGCTCGACCGAATCAAGAACATCTTGTCCAAGGCACTGCAGGAACCAAACGCGTCGACACTAAAGGTTCATCGCCGTACACCAAGGCGACTTAAACATTTCACCATGAGAACCATAGCAAGTATCAGCAATGATATTGAGAAAAGCGCCACTATTCTGGAGGTCATAACTCCGGATCGCCCCGGTCTGCTAGCGCAACTGGGAAGAATTTTTGTGCACTTCAAACTACGGTTACTCAGCGCAAAAATTTCCACTTTTGGGGAACGAGTAGAAGATGTCTTCTATCTTGTGGATATGGATTACCAGCCCCTGAGTGACCCCATTTTTTGCGAGCAATTAAGGGATACCGTGTGCCGCGATCTCGATGCCAGAAACAAGAAAGATGTCGAAGGAGAGACACTTCAGAAAATGAAACTCTGGCAATAATCGCTACTGGTTACCCAC
>DFBC01000009.1:6392-12818 GCA_002367235.1 Cellvibrionales bacterium UBA3090 | reverse complement strand
CTCGACAAACTCAATCCATATCCATTTGAGAAGCTCAACGCGCTCAAGAGCGACATAACGCCCCCCGCTGAGCTGACACATATTGCCCTATCTATTGGCGAACCCAAGCACCCTGCTCCGAACTTTGTCACGGAAACGCTGATAACTGCGCTGGATAAATTGTCTGCCTACCCTCTAACCAAAGGTATTCCCGAACTCAGACAAACGATTGCACAGTGGCTGGCCTGCCGATTCAATTTACAGAATGTAGATGCAGACACTCAGGTGCTACCAGTCAATGGAACTCGTGAAGCCCTGTTTGCCTTTGCTCAAGCCGTCATAGACCGAACCACCCACCAGCCTCTGGTATTGACTCCCAACCCGTTTTACCAGATTTATGAAGGCGCTGCGCTGCTCGCCGGTGCAACCCCACACTTCTTAAACTGTTTAGAATCTCATCATTTATCACCAGATTTCGATGCCGTCAGCCCAGAGACTTGGCAACAATGCCAATTGCTCTATATCTGTACCCCGGGCAACCCCACAGGGGCCGTTCTCGACTTGCCCACCTTGAAAAAACTGATTGCGTTAGCCGATCAATACGACTTTATTATCGCTAGCGATGAGTGCTACTCAGAGATTTATGGTGACGAGAACAATCCACCACCAGGATTACTGCAAGCCTGTGCCGACATGGACCGTCACGACTACCATCGCTGTGTGGTATTCCATAGCCTGTCAAAGCGCTCCAACCTGCCGGGACTGCGCTCCGGTTTCGTGGCTGGCGATGCGGAGATACTAAAATCGTTTCTACGCTACCGCACCTATCATGGCTGCGCCATGCCGGTGCCCACTCAGCTAGCGAGCATTTCAGCGTGGAAAGATGAAGTACACGTAAAAGAAAACCGGGATAAATATCGCCGAAAATTTGACATTTTTCTGCAAATCCTCGGCGATATTTTACCGCTCAGTCTACCCGATGCCGGTTTTTATCTTTGGGCCGACACTCGCCCCGCCAACAAAGGTAATGATGAAGATTTTGCTCAACATTTGTTTGCAGAACAAAATATTACCGTGCTGCCAGGCCAATACTTGGCGAGAACAGCCGACGGTGTAAACCCCGGTGAACATAGAGTGCGAATGGCACTGGTCGCATCCGAAGAAGATTGTCGAGAAGCAGCGGAAAGAATTCGGCTATTTATGACGACCTAGGGATATAATATTTAAGAGATAAAAAGGAATTTCATCTCCCGTTTAACAGCATCAACCATAGGCTATTTGTCACCCCCGTTATGCTAAAAAAACAGCGCGTCGAATTTATCCTGAACAAGCTTGGCGAACTCTACCCTGCCCCGCCAATTCCACTGAAGCACAAGGATCCTTATACACTCCTTGTGGCGGTATTACTGTCTGCACAATGTACCGATGAGCGAGTTAACCAAGTAACACCAGCCCTATTTGACATCGCAGACAATCCGTTCGACATGGCTGGGGTTCCCGTCGAAACCATCTACCAAATTATTCGTCCCTGCGGGCTCGCCCCAAAAAAATCAACAGCAATTTCTACCCTATCAAAGATTTTGGTAGACCAATACCAAGGTGCCGTACCTGAAGATATGGCAGCATTGGAACAGTTGCCCGGAGTGGGCCACAAAACCGCCAGCGTAGTGATGTCACAAGCCTTTGGACAACCCGCCTTTGCTGTTGATACACATATCCACCGCCTGGCACAACGCTGGGGATTATCCAGCGGGAAAAGTGTGGTGCAAACAGAAAAGGATTTAAAACGGCTATTTCCAGAAGAGAGCTGGAATGCTCTTCATCTACAAATCATCTACTACGGCAGGGAGTTCTGCTCGGCACGGGGCTGCGATGGAAGAGTCTGTGAAATTTGCACCACTTGTTACCCAAAACGGAAAAAACCATTTATAACCAGCAAGGCATAAGCCAGACTAACAGCCCGACACCTATACCATGCGCACCGGGCTCAACCACTTCCAACAGAAACTTAGTTAACCAACCGCTCAAGTCGAAGCGAATAATCACCAACTGGCAGAGCAAAGACCTTCTTCCCCAACAACCGAGACTGCTCGGCCAATACAGCCTGCTCGCGAATTAAAACACGTAAGGTAGCAGCATCATTCCTCTCGTGCTGATCGAGCAACGTCTTTAGCAACATTAAATCGTGATGGCGACCCAGTAACTCACAAAGCAAATCCAGCCGCTCCATCCTTTTGTCGGAACATTGGCATATAGACCTCGAGAGCTGCATATGAAAGTAATGGTACTTGGTTTTTTTTCTCCATTGGTGAAACAACTCATCGCTATTTGTCCCGAGGGCTTTCTTCCATCCGCGCCTGCATTCCTTATAGGTCATCTGTATACCGGAATAAAACACCTGTCGACCAAACGGTATGGGGTTCGAAATATCTAGCTGCCGGATAAACTTCTCCACACTCTCTTTAGCCCCGACAATAATCTCCGGAATGAAATCAGCACTCTTCTTCTCCCTGAGCGCCAGTCGTTCATACAATGAGATAACTCCGGGCTCATTTATCGATAACTCACCAGCCGCCGACAAACGATCCAGAGTTTCTCGCAGAACCTGATTGTCACGCAATACGGATAATTGGGCAGAGACATCTCGGAAAAGTCGATTTCCCCACNNTGTACGTCGTCAGAGTATTCTGGACTCGGTATGTAAAAAAACAAGGTGTGTTTTTGGTCTCCGTTTTGTTGAGTTTAAGCAGCCTTTTGTTTCCAATACAACTGCTTTCTAAGTTTAAGAGTGTCCTCTTTGATTTTGCGCCGCTGATCAAGGATAGACTGTCCTCTTCCCAGCCAGACGTCTTCCGGTGTTAGATTGTTCAGGCTTTCATGATATCTCCTTGTGTTGTAGTGGGTTACGAACTCTTCTATTTTCTGTTCCAGATCCCCGGGCAGATAATAGTTTTCCAGTAATATGCGGTCTTTCATCGTACGATGCCATCGCTCGATCTTTCCTTGTGTCATCGGATGATAGGGTTTTCCGCGTGTGTGGGTCATCCCATTGTCAGTGAGCCAGCCTTTGAGTTCGCCGGAGATATAACAAGGGCCATTGTCACTCAATAGTCGTGGCTTTTGTTTTCCGGACAAGCCCGCTGCTTTTAAGGCATCTTCGAGCGTGTCCGAGACATCTGATGCCGCCATACCGGTGCATAGCCGCCACGATATGATGTAACGGGAATAATCATCCAGAATGGTAGACAGATAATACCAACCCCAGCCCGTGACTTTTAGATAAGTAAAATCTGTCTGCCAAAGCTGGTTTACAGCTGTTGTAGGCTCATTAAACTTATCCGCTGCCTTCATCACAATCCATGCCGGAGAGGTCAAAAGATCATGCTTTTTAAGAATACGGTAGGCGGTGGATTCAGAGATAAAATATCCCTGCTGCTCGGTAAAGCGAACAGCAAGCTCTCGCGGTGATAGCTCTGTTTCGTCCAGAGCCATGTCGACAAGCTGCTTTTGCTGTGCTTCCGGTACCTTATTCCAGACCGTTTTCGGACAGGGTATCTTGTCGGCTAGAGCGTCCAGACCACCATTTATGTAACGGTCATACCAGCCATAGAAGGTTGAACGGGCAATACCGATTTGTTCCAGAGTACGTTTAACGCCAAGTTCTGACTCTTCTACCGTGCGGATAATCTCGTATTTCGAGCTGGCAGAATACCTCATATATCGTCCTCCCCATCCGCAATGACGCTTTTTTTCAGAAGACGCTTCTCTAACATTTCTTCGGCCAAAGCTTCCTTTAGATCAGTATTTTCGCGTCGAAGACCTTTAACCTCGGAGGTGCTGGCTTCGCGCTGTGTATCGCCAGACAAGCGCTTCTTGCCGGCTTCAAGGAAATCGCGGCTCCAACGGTAATACAGGTTCTGGTGAATGCCTTCCTGGCGGCATAGCTCGGCAATACTATCCTCACCGCGCAAACCGGCAAGAACGATCCGTATTTTTTCTTCAGCGTTGAATTTGCGGCGCGTAGCCCGTTTGATATTGCGAACAGTTCTGTCTGCTTCGTCTTTCTTGTTTGGTTTTTTGTTCATCTTCGTTCCTTTTCAAGTCACTTCGATAAACCAAAAACATCACCTTAACAATGTGCCACCATCTGTCCAACTTGTGCTGACGTTAAACAATGGCACCAAGAACTAATAATGATTAAATAAAATAATCGTGATTAAGTGATTTAACTTGTTTCACATGTAATTAAGCGTTTAAAAGTAGAGACTTAAATAATGATAAAGTTAAAAAAACTAGTGGTTGTTTCGATTTTTATCTTTTGTGTTGAGCCGGTCCTTGCATTTGATTTTTTTGATAATCTGGATATTAATATTTTTTGGTGATAAACAGAAGGCTGATGCCGTTCTTTGGCAAGAAGGGCCAAACCAGTATTTCAAATATGCCGACCAGGATACATCAAGTTTTGGAGAAAATGATCACCCCGTAGAGTTGGATCAAGGGGCTATCAATACGGCTTTGAAGTTGTTGAAATTCGATAAGAAAAAAAGTTCTGATTCAGTGGCGCTGGCTTCCGTGTTCTCGGATGAACAGGTCGGGCTACTTAGCAGAATTATCGCTTCGGGTTTAAAGAGCGCAAACCCAAATAAAGATATTATTTTTGTAATTGAACGAGTTGAGCAAAAGCTTCTTGGGTTAAAGAAAGACTCTTCTTTTGTTGCCGGCAGGGTATTTTTTAAAGATGGTCAGTTAAATCTAATTCTAGGAGATTACGATAGAGTTAGAAATCGTGGCTATGAAGTGGCCTATGATCCAACCAGTGCTGGGATTGTTAGTTATAGTTTTAATCATGGTAATCGTACCAAGCAGACGGTTGGATCAACAGCTTTTAATCAAGTGATTGTCCAAACCCCGGGGATTGAAAATAAGAAGTTAAAAAATATTCGACGGAATTGGTTTGTTATCGATTTAGGTGTGGCGCCGAAACATTTTGCAGACAGAGAAGAAGAAGAAAAGAAAATGGAGATGGCAAAAAAGCGTAAGGAAATAGAAGAAATTTTGGGTCGACCTATTCCTGTGGCTGTTGCCCCTCAAACTGTTCCAGTGCGAACCACGGAATACAGACTAAATGCATTGAATAACCTGAAAGAAAAGGGCTTGGTAACGGAAGAGGAATATATCCAGAAAAGAAAAGAAATACTGGAAGACCTATAGTTATCTGTTTTTTGGGGATTTAACCTGGTCGGGTTCTTTGGAAAAAGTTCCTGCCAGGTTATTACTGACGTTAACGTTAACCAAGTTTCCCTTGCGAGTTCTAGTCAGGCCTGCTGGCCAATAGTTTCTTTTCATCTGTCGAACCATTTTGAAATCAGTGCCGTTCGGTATGATTTCTGCTTTGTTTCCGCTAGACAGCTCATCTCTTAAATCCACAGCATATTCATCTTTCTTTCATAGAAGGCATTCGCCGATGCTCATCTCTTCGAAGAGATTGTGGCATTGCTCCCTAGACCATTGTCCCGGTAAGAGGCGAGCCACTCCATTGGCTAACGGCCTGATTTAGAGGTAGAAAATGCCATCCCGGTTTGGGGGCTTACCTACGGCAGACAAATATTTCCTTCACTCGATTAACTTCACGCTGTTTCAACACAGCTAGTGCCATATTTTCTTTTCATAAAGCTGAAATTCATGGGCTGCAGCAACGCATGGTTCGTCCCAATAGAAGTGTGTATGGATCAACTGCATACTTTTTGTTCAGTTTGTGTTTGGGCTTAATCTTTTCCGCGGCCGAAGACGTTATACAAAGAAAAACCATGCATTCAGTATGGTTATAAGAGATTATAGTAACTATCATGTTTTGACGTTCATACAGGTGTTTTGAGGTTTGCAGCGTGGTGACAACAGCTGTTATTTGTTAAGAATCAAGAGAATAAGATGTTTACAGATAAAGAGACTGGTTTGATAGGTGATGCGTCACCTAATGCCTTTAGAGACTTTTTAGAGAGCAAAGGTGGTGGGCGCGCCCTGTTTTCACAATTTACAAAACTCGGTGAGTTCGGAGCCTGGCATCTTGATGTTCGGACAAATAAGCTGAGTTGGACTGAAGAAACTTGCTGCATTTTTGGTGTGCCGGTTGACTACCAGCCTACTTTGGAGGCTGCCATTGATTTTTATCATCCGGAAGACTTGAAGCTCATTAAGCAAGCAGTGAAAAAATGTCTGGAAAACGGCGAAGGCTGGGATCTTACGTTACGTATTTATAACAAAAACGGGCTCCCTCGTTGGACGCGTATGTTAGGCGAGCCGATGTTCGAGGGTGGCACTGTTATTTCAGTGTTTGGCCTGGTTCACGATATTACGGATGTTAAAGACATAGTTGATGAAAATCGCAAGCTGGATGCCATCCGGTCTTTTGTCAACAACGGTACCGCCAGTTTGATTGGTGAGAATTTC
>DFBC01000009.1:883-6322 GCA_002367235.1 Cellvibrionales bacterium UBA3090 | reverse complement strand
CGTCAACCATTGCTCTGTGGTTAGATGGAGAGTTTGTCGGCAACATGAGCTATGAGCTTGAAGGTACACCCTGTTCCACGCTTGCTGCTAACGGGTTCTGCCTTTACAAAAGTGATGTTCAGCAATTGTTTCCCGAAGATCTTATGTTGCAAAGTATGGATGTTCACTCCTACACAGGCACTACGCTCTGTGGGAGCAAAGGAGATTTGTTGGGCATTATGGTCGTGCTCGATGATAAGCCTATCGAAGACGAGCAACTAATTGGTTCGGTGCTTGCTTTGTTCTCTGGGCGTGCGGCGTCTGAATTGGAACGTTTGTCAACAAACGACAAGCTGGTCGCTGCTCTTAGGCAGACCGTGCAGGCAATTGCTAATACTATCGAATATCGCGACCCCTATACGGCGGGGCATCAGCAACGTGTGGCGATGCTCTGCGCTGCTATTGCCAATGAACTAGGTCTGGATGAAAACAGAATAGAAGGGCTGAGGTTGGGTGCAAGTATTCATGACATAGGAAAAATTGGCATCCCAGCGGAGATTCTTAGCCGACCAGGAAGACTGAATGATAATGAATTGTCCATGGTTAAATCTCACGCTGCTATTGGGTGGGAAATCATTAAAGATATCGATTTTTCTTGGCCCATTAATCAAATAGTTTTGCAACATCACGAAAGGTGGGATGGCTCTGGCTACCCGAAGGGACTTAAGGGGCATGAAGTTATTCTGGAAGCACGGATTTTGGCCGTGGCCGATGTCGTGGAAGCTATAACTGCCCATCGTCCTTACCGGCCTGCGAAAGGGTTAGCGGTCGCTCTAGCAGAAATCGAAAAAAATAAAGGTACATTTTATGATCCGGTAGTTGTAGACGCTTGCGTGAACTTATTTAGGAATAAAAAATTTGAATGGGAAGGGCAAGAGGGAAATTACTGAACATTGTGGGCTGGCTGACGATGGAATGATAACAACAAGTTTATCGATTGCAATCGAGCGACTATCCATCTGATTGGTTACAAAAGAAAAAGTGATTTTTTAAAGAAGAATTATAAATTCTAAGGATGAATACGCCTGTGGCGTGACGAACTGAAAGATTGTCCGCGTCAGGGAATTTTAATCTAGTCCTTACAGGTATAGTTATCGTGGCACTTTGCGTTATATGCTGTGTGTGCCTACTCATTACGGAAATACAGCGATGGATGCAAAATCAAAACAGACGCCTGACTGCTCAGATAACCCTCAGTTAAGTTCTGTTGAAACGTTGTTATATGAGCTTCATACCCGTTTGGACGGGCTTGCTGAGGCGGTGGTGGAGCAGCGTTTTAAGCAGTTTGGTCGTAATGAGTTGCAGGCCAAGGAAACTGGCTCGGCGTTGGTTAAATTCCTTCGGCAGTTCAAAAACTTCTTTGCTATTTTGCTGATAGTCGGTGGCTGTCTAGCATGGCTGGCTGAACAGTTGGATCCCGGGCAGGGCAATCTGTATATCTCTATCGCCCTGTTTGCTGTGGTTCTGCTTAATGCATTGTTCACCTTTATTCAGGAGTTTCAAAGCGAACGCATTATGGAGAGCTTCCAGCAAATGCTGCCTTCGCGAGTGCGGGTGCGTCGTAACGGCGAGGTGCGGGAAGTGGAAGCAACGCAACTTGTGCCTGGCGATATTTTGCTGTTGTTCGAGGGCGATCGCATTCCCGCCGATGGGCGCTTGCTCAGCGCCAATGAATTGAAGATTGACCAAAGCAGCCTCACGGGAGAGAGCGAACCGGTCTTGATGGATCCTTATCATGAGCAGGAGAACATTCTGGAAAGCCGCAACATGGTGTTTTCAGGTTCTTTGGTGCAGAGCGGTGACGGTGAAGTGCTGGTGTGTCGTACAGCGATGGACACCCAGATCGGGAAAATCGTCAAACTGACCAAAGAGGCAGACGAGGTTGAGACGCCGATTCATAAGGAACTGAAATACTTTATCAAGGTAATCAGCAGTATTGCCATGGTGCTGGGGACCTCGTTCTATATCGTTAGCCTGTTGGTTGGCAACGGTGCCATTGGCAGTCTTATTTTTGCTATCGGTATTATTGTGGCTAATGTGCCAGAAGGTTTGCTACCAACAGTGACATTGTGTCTGACCATGGCGAGTAAGCGCATGGCTAAAAAGAATGCGCTGATCAAGAATCTCGAAAGTGTTGAAACGCTGGGAAGCACTACTGTTATCTGCACCGACAAGACCGGCACCCTGACGCAAAACCGTATCAGCGTGCAATTGGTCGAAACGCTCGATGGCGAGTATCGCTTTGGCCGGGGTGATGATTACCATGGCAACACGCTAAAGTATCTGCGTCGGGTGATGTTGCTCTGCAACAATGCGCGTCTGACCGATAGCGGTTATATCGGCGACTCCACTGAGGCGGCACTGTTATGTTGTGCGGACAGTATCGGCGATATCGAAGATATATCCGGCTTTAGCCGTTTAGAAGAAAAGCCTTTTACCTCCACAACAAAATATATGACGACTTTGTACCGCACTGCTACCGAGAGGGAATTTGAGGCCTATTTGAAGGGCGCGCCAGAGGTGGTGCTAGGTATGTGCGATAAGGTCTGGCATGAGGAGGAAATCAGACCCTTTAGTGAAGCGTTGCGCCAGCAGATGACGGACAAATTTCTGGTGATGGCCGAGCGCGGTGAGCGCTGTCTGGGGCTGGCAATGCAAGCCGTTGATGATGAAGACTTACCGAATGACGGCTACGTGTTTCTGGGTATCACGGGCATGATTGACCCGCCACGCCCGGAGGTGCCTGAGGCGCTTAAAAAATGTCACGCTGCCGGTATTCGGGTATTTATGTTGACCGGTGATTTTGGCGTTACGGCGCGTACTATCGCCGAAAAAATAGGCCTGTTCACCGGGCCAGGCAGGGTGATTCAGGGCGATGAGCTGGTGAGCATGGATGAGGCCACGCTGTCACAGGCGTTGGATGCAAAGGAACTGGTGTTTGCCCGTATTTCACCCGCGCAAAAGCTGCAAATTGTGAAGGCGTTACAGGCCAAGGAAGAGGTGGTGACCGTTACCGGCGATGGAGTGAATGACGCGCCGGCACTTAAAAATGCCGATATGGGGGTCGCCATGGGTATTATGGGCACCGATGTCGCCAAGGAGGCCAGCAACATGGTGTTGATGGATGACAACTTCGCCACCATTGTGCATGCGGTGGAAGAGGGTCGTACCATCTTCGACAATATCAAAAAATTTATTGCCTATATTCTTACCAGTAACATTCCCGAGATTTTACCCTTTATTGCCTTTGTGTTGTTGGGCATTCCTCTGCCATTGACTGTGATTCTGATTCTGGCGATTGATTTGGGTACCGATATTCTACCCGCGTTGGGACTCGGCGCTGAAAAGCCAGAAACGGATGTCATGAAAAAGCCACCCAGAAAACAAAATGAGCGACTGTTAACCCGTAACCTGCTGGGCATGAGCTACGGCATTGTTGGTATGATTCAGGCCGCAGCAGGCTTCTTCTCCTACTTTGTAGTGCTGTACAGCAATGGTTGGCAGTGGGGGCAAGAGTTGTCGGTTGCTGATCCTGTGTATCGCACTGCAATCACCGCCTTTTTTGCTTCTATCATTATTTGTCAGATTGCTGATGTGATTATTTGTCGCACGCGTCGCCAGAGCCTGTTAACGGTTGGTTTCTTCACGAACAAACTGGTGCTGGTTGGCATTGCCACCGAGTTGGGCCTGCTGATGTTAATCAGTTATGTGCCTGCCTTTAACACCTTTTTTGGAACCGCACCGCTGGAAGTCTGGCATTTGATGCTCAGTGTGCCCTTTGCTATCGCGATTCTGCTGGGTGACGAGCTGCGCCGATACTTTGTGCGTCGCGATAATCCCTTCGTGTTGAAGTGGCTGACCTGGTAGAGCGGTGTGCAAAGACCTGCGAATTTCATTCTGTATGTTAGGAAAACGGTCGCGCAGGAATGATGGCGTCACTACCCTGAAGTAGAAAATACCACTTTTGTCTTGGGCGTAGTACTTGCCATAGGTGCGACGATGTATGACCAAAATGTACGAGTCCCCATATCTGGGTTCCCGTGCATTTGGTAATGTGTTGAAAAATTAAGAATATTTCAACGAATTGGTGGAGGCGAGGGGAGTTGAACCCCTGTCCGTCAGTCCGCTGCCGAAGGCTCTACATGCTTAGTTCAGTCTATTATATTTAACGTTTTACAGCCCGGCTGGCAGGGCGCGTAAACCGCGATTCCGGTAAATGTTTAGCGAATCCACCCCGGACGAGCTTCATCACGATCTTGTGAGTATGACACCTGAGTGCTTCGCCGCTACCCTAAGGTAGATGAAGCGCTGGACGCACAAGCACGGCTCCAGTCAGATGGCAGTCTACCGTTTCTTAGGCGGCGAGTGCGTAGTTGTCGTCGTTGGCAACTAATAGTTTGCGACTTTGGATTAACGAGATTGGTCACCATCTCGGCATGCACCCAGGGTTTTGTAACCGGCGTCGAATCCAAAACGCCCCCTGAACTTTATTTGATCGTCTTTACAGTGTTAGGTTCTGGCTACATAGCTTCAAACCACTATTGTTGTTGGTTTGCCTAAGGCAACGGCTCCCAACGTAAAGGCTTGCGCCGATTCTAACACAGCAATGACAGAGTGTTAGACCTTTTCTGTTGCTGTAGTTCAGTGATGTGTGTAGATTTTATCGTGGAAGGTATTATCCCATTGTAAACAGTGCGGTGTGGCGTAAGTGGGCGCCAACTTACGTCAATCATTTGTCAGTATTAAACACAGCAAAGCTTTATCACCGTAATTGATCAAGGCCAGCAAGGTGCCGAGTATCCGGGCACTCTTGTGAGTGCAGTTAAGTGAATGTCAGCTTGCATGGCGGGACAACCGCTGTTTCTGCCGTTCCCAGTCGCGATCTTTCTCTGATTCACGTTTGTCGTGAGACTGTTTACCTTTTGCGATGGCAATTTCGCATTTTACCAGATGCTGTTTCCAGTACAGTGCTGTCGCAATACAGGTATGACCTTTTTGGTTGACGGCACTAAACAGCTTGCTCAGTTCTTTTTGATTGAGCAGCAGTTTACGTGTTCGTGTGGGGTCGGTGACAAAGTGAGTCGATGCGGTGCTCAAGGGTGTTATGTGAACACCTAAGAGAAATGCTTCGCCATCTTTGAGTAAGACATAGCTGTCGGTAAGCTGAACCTTGCCCGCCCTTAGGCTTTTAACTTCCCAGCCTTGCAGAGAAATACCAGCTTCAAATTTTTCTTCCAGATGGTAGTCATGCTTTGCTCTCTTGTTGAGTGCAATTGTGGGGCTTTTTTGGATTTTTTTCGGTTTCTTGGCCATGGCAGGGATTATAAGGATTGGTGGTTCACACGCCTACGATTTTGTTTGGAATATCTGTTGGAAATAAAAGAGTCTCGCGTCGCTGGT
>DFBC01000009.1:0-766 GCA_002367235.1 Cellvibrionales bacterium UBA3090 | reverse complement strand
TTCACGGGGCATGGAGTAGTCGTTGGACCTTTGTTCTAGCCGCCACGGGTTCGGCTGTAGGGTTGGGCAATATCTGGAAATTTCCATATATTGCTGGTGAAAATGGTGGCGGAGCGTTTGTTCTGGTCTACCTGCTTTGTATTCTATTGGTGGGAATACCTGTCATGGTCGCCGAGGTTATGTTGGGCCGTCGAGGTCGGCAAAGTCCGATTAACACCATGCGTTATTTGACAGAAGAGGCGGGTTTGCACGGTGCCTGGAATGCCATTGGTTGGTTTGGTGTGACGGCTGGGTTGATGATTCTTTCTTACTATGCCGTTATTGCCGGGTGGGCCCTGCATTATATTGGGGCAATGGCCTCTGGTGCCTTTCAGGGCGCTAGTGCAGAACAGGCTGGGGTGATATTTGGTAATTTGCTGGCCGACAGTGAAACACTGATTTTCTGGCAAACAATTTTTCTGCTGTTAACGATGTCCGTGGTTGTTGCCGGTGTCACCAAGGGACTGGGGGTGGCAGTTCGTATATTAATGCCAATGCTGTTCGTGCTGTTGTTGGTGCTGTTGGTTTTTGGCTATCAGCGTGGTGATTTTGTACGTGGTTTTAATTTTTTGTTCAGCTTTAACTATCAGGCACTAACGTGGGCCGGGGTGTTAGAGGCCTTGGGGCATGCCTTCTTTACGCTAAGTCTGGGAATGGGTGCCATTATGGCCTATGGGGCCTATATGCCTGGGCATGCAAGAATTGGTCGTACGGTCATTGCTGTGGG
>DFBC01000144.1 GCA_002367235.1 Cellvibrionales bacterium UBA3090 | reverse complement strand
GTTAATGATTAAGAGTAACCCCGTCGCGGAAAAGAGGGTTGCCGAGATATGTGGCACTTGGAACCAGCCCAGTGTGATGAAGCTAAAAAGAATACAGCCGGGCAGGCTGGTGTCTGGCCGTTCGTGTTTTAAACTTGGCAGAACCGTACCAAGGACGAAAGCTACGGCGAACAATAGACTGGCAGTGGTCGAAATTTTCAGCCCTAAGAAAGAGCTTGCTCTAATGTCGGGGGATAGCGTGGAAAACCACAGCGGTTGCCACTGAAACAAACTGGTAATGATCAGTGCAAAAATTGATATAAATGCAATAAAGACCAGAAACCCAAGGTGTCTCCATCCTGTGTTTGGAAGGATAACCAGTACGCCTAGCATGAGGGGTAGGCAAATTGAGATCAGTCCAAAAGCTTGGCCGGCAGGCTCGGTATCGAGTGGTGCTTGAAGGTAGTGTCTAATCAGCCAGTAAATGGCCAACATAATTAATGCGGCACCTAGGTCTCTGGAGTGATTGGCCAATATTGCGACAAATGCGGCTAGCCCACAAAGAATGTAGGGTAGTTGGCTTAATATGGAAAGCTGGTCACCTTTAAGCGACGGGGCATACCAAGTTATAAGCGCGGCCAGCATCAGGCAAAAGATGGGTGGCAGTAGGCGAACCATTAAATGTGACATAACCTGCTGATTTTAAGCGTCTTACCCTCAATAGTGGGTCATAGTCTATGGTTTTGTAGGCGCAGCGTAAACATCTGAGCATTGGGTTAAGATCAAAATGGTGGGGTTGCCTTCGGGCGCTCACAAGTGGTGATGGTTAACATGGACCGAAATGGTTGGTAAGTATGAACTCCAATGGGTTTTTAAAGATTCTAGTATGGCTGTTACTAATGACGCCGTTGTCGGTTAGTGCAGAGAAGTTTTGTCTCTTGTTGGCTGAAAATTATTACGAACAGCTTTATTGTGAAATTAAGGCAGTGGGCGAGGGGGCGCGTTTGCCGTCTTTTGGGGATTTTCGGCTCAATCCAGAAATGACTCAGGCGTTGTTGTTAAAGCGCTCTGCGGCCAAATTGGGTGTTGATGTCAGTCTTCCCAGAAAACAGCCAGTTAGGAAAAAAGCGATACCGAAACCGTTGTTGGCGACTCCTGACACGGGGGTGGGCCAGGGGGTTGGGCAATGTCAGTTTCAACCTTTAACTATCCAGTGCGGCCCAGACCATTTTTACTTGGTTGGTAATCAGTCAAACAGCAAGTTGGTTGAAGGTGCACTTGATGCCGCCAGCAGAATGGATATTCCGGTCTACAGGGGGTCTCTGGGCGATGCAGAGGGGCTTGGGCTATACCTCACCAGAGCTT
This sequence comes from Cellvibrionales bacterium UBA3090, assembly GCA_002367235.1. GTDB lineage: Bacteria > Pseudomonadota > Gammaproteobacteria > Pseudomonadales > Porticoccaceae > Porticoccus. Next base: position 1,279 of record DFBC01000144.1, on the reverse strand, counting down.
ATCGTCAATATATAGAGAAAATGCTGGAGATTGGTCTCGGGGGCTCGACGTTTTCCTATGCTAAATTTGTCTTCCTTTTTCATGATGTAACAGAAAAGGGCATAGATTTTAGTCAGCGATTTGAAACCATGTTTCGTTATTTGAAACAGGACAAGCAGCGTCTCAGCGTGGATGAAAATCTCCCACGAGGAGTGCAATTGAGACAAGAGCGTTGTGACAGGCTGGGCGATCAATGGGTTGTATGTGATGCGGGGCGGAAAAACTACCTATATTCCCGACGTGATTAACCCTGGCTGTTGTTCGTGGAATAAGCCTTTTCTTGATTTTTGGTTAATTGACGCCGTCGTCTACCCGGAATGATATGCCTGCGTGCTCGGGCCAATGCCCGAGCATCTTTAAAACTAGCCAATCATGTTAGATACCACGATCAGTCCACACATGACGCCGAACCCCACTAAAACAAGAATGCCAACTTTAGCAAGTGTGCTTGTATCTTCGGATTTCATTTTAACTACCCCTCGCTACGTTTTTCTGTCTCTTTCCGGTACATCTGTCGGTTCCGGTAAAGTTTTTGAGGCATAAATGTAGAGGCTTTGGCAGTCGGTAGAGTTGACCTAAATCAATTTCAACTCTATGAATAGATTGGAGTTAATTGGCTAGGCTGAGGAGTTCTTTGGCGTGGTTGAGCGTTGCGTCAGTAATTTTTGAGCCGCCTAGCATGCGGGCGATCTCATCCGCTCGGTCGGGTTTTGATAGCGAGACAATATGGCTGTGAGTCACCTGTTGGTTGCTTTGTTTGCTAACTAGCAAATGATGGTGGGCACTTGCGGCTACCTGGGGTTGGTGTGTGACGCAAACCACCTGTCCTTTATTGCCGAGTTGACGCAGTAGCCTTCCGACAACCTCTGCGGTTGCCCCGCCAATGCCTACATCAACCTCATCAAATACCAGTGTGGGAATCGATGAGCTGCGGGCGGCAATGACCTGAATGGCTAGGCTGATTCTCGATAATTCGCCTCCCGATGCGATGCGAGCTAGAGGTTTTGCTGCTTCACCGGGATTGGTCGAAATTAGAAATTCGATGGTTTCCCGGCCGTGCATGCCAAAACCTTGGTCGGGTATGGGGGTTAGTCTGGGTATGAATCTGGCACCGGCCATAGAAAGTTCAGCAAATTGTTCTTCAATCGATGCTGCAAATTGCTGTGCGGCAACCGTTCGCTGTTTGGTGAGTTCGTCAGCCAATGTGCAATAGTGGGTTGTTAGCTGGTCGAGTTGTTGG
>DFBC01000156.1 GCA_002367235.1 Cellvibrionales bacterium UBA3090 | reverse complement strand
ACCATTATCAATATCCATATCCCAGACCATCCAGGGAGAGATGGTGCCATCAGAATTTTCATTGGCATCAACTCCAGCGGGTAATGCAACCCCATCACAACCGCGCTGGGTTTCAAAATCACAGTCACCATTTCCACTGGTGGCACTGCCATTACCATCGCCGTCTAAATACTCCTGGTCCAGATTTAAATACGACTTACCTTGTTTTTTATCGCTATCAAAGTCTGACCAACCCTTATGGCCATTAAGCACAGCTCCGCCAGTAAGGTAACGATAAAATTCAAAAAACAGTTCACGACCCTGATACGGGTGCCCGCCAGCAGAATCCTGGGGGTGAGGCATATTTTTAAGAATACCCAGTAATTCGTTTTTGGATGCCTGACCATCCGTCGACCCGTCTACAACATCAAAGCCCCTGAGAATAAAGCCTCCGTCACTACAGCCTTTATCACTACCCAAGGCACCGTGAGTGCTCGTACAATTGTTATCATTTTGATGGCTCATCATGAGCCCAATCGAAAAGCCTAGGGGTTCTATTTCATCAAAAACAACCCGCAAGGCTCCTCGCAAGACATCAAATAGCCTGGGTTCATCATCATTCGTTAAACGGCCTTCCTCTACCAAGGCATTGTAGATATCCGGCCCCAACTCACTGCTGTCATCACAGTCAGAAATATCGGGGTCTGTATCAAAGTCACAGGCATATTCATTCGAGCCCGTATTGGGTCGCCAATCCATTGATAACATCACAAATGGCGGCACGGCATCATCGGCTGGTGGCTCACCAAAAAAAATCTCTGTGTCATCTGACAGTGCTGACGCCGACATTAGGCACAGCAACAATCCAGCGTATTGGAAAACATTACTTTTATTCATTATCCTGTTGCGCCTTCGACGGCACCCTCCGCTAAGTAAAGATATACTTATGGTATAAATTCCAAATGTGTGTACTTATCCAAGTCCCCTGCGGAGGACTGGGTACTCAAACTATTGCAACCGGTTGCCACTGGGTTAACAATAAACACGCCTTCCGACTGATGGGATACACCCTGCCTATTCTGTGAATTGTCGTAATCGGCTTCAGTATCAAAATAGAATGCACAGGTATTTACCTGCTCCCCAAAGCCTGGGGGAACCCCACCTTCTCCCAAATAATGTGTGGCATACTCATTATCAGCCCCCGCATCACTAATAGCAGATGAAAGCGAACCATCGATTGTTAGGGTTAGGGCATCACACTCCGAACCGGGATTGGAGTGGCTAGCATTACACAGTGTTTGGTCTGTTTTAAAACTGGGTTCTATTCCTGAGCCACCCTGCCAGCGACTAATCACCGATTCGTTCACCGCGGCCGCCAGCTCAAACGCCTCAATCCGGGACTGCTCGTTACCTGCCATCAGTATCTCTAGCGTGCCTGAACGCATGGTTCCCAATGCCAACATGCTGAGTAACAACAAAAAAATGATAGAGATAAGTAGCACGGCACCACGCTGCCTCATCGAGTCAAAATTCCCGTTGCCACCTTGATTTGTATTCATGCTTTCAACTCCATCGCTTAACTTCATGGCACTAAACTGGTCGGATTACGGATTACCGTCGTTGCCGAAAGTGCCAATCGATAAAAACGGTCTACCGGGGTCGCCACAGTGGTCCCACCACCCAAACGATAGCTCCGTGACTCAGCAGGAAAATTATTGATTTCGTTGATACTTCTCGCCAACACATGAATCCGAATAGCCACGATATTATCGGCGTCTTCTGCGCTCGCTACGGGCGGATCAGTGTCGTTAGAAACAAACTGGTCGGCAAAACCATCGGCATCATTATCCATGCCAAGCTCAATTTGCAAATTTTCAACGCCACTGACGAGACAGCGCTGACCGGATATTCCCGTACCCGTTGACGTTGATAAAATTTCTTTCTTACATAGGCTGGGGGTGCCGTCATCATCTGTGCCGATATAGAAAATTGACGCGTAATACTCCCAAACATCGGAACCATTATTCGCTCCAACGATCTCGGCAAGATCATGCTGAGATCCCTTTTTTAGATCAACACCACCCAAGCCTCTGTTTTTATTATGCAGATAATACCGGTTACTCACTAAACCCGTTAAGCCCGACTGGTATTCTCCATCCTCAATCACCGGAGCATCCGACGCTCTTTTAATGGCAACAACGTCTGTAGCATCCACAACCAGGCCACTTAAACACGTGTAATAGGTACCAGTCGAACTAGCGGAGTCGTCTATCACCTCCAGGGGGCTTGTTCCATTTAGCAGCCAATCACTCCCAGAAGTACCACAGTCGGTTGTTACAGCGCCACCGCTTATATCGGACGAATCGGGAACACCGCCAAAAAAACCGGCCATACCAATTTCTCGCGATAAGAGCCTCAAGGCATAACGACCATTTTCCTGAACACGAGAGACTTCATCGTCCTGAACAAAGTTTCTTTTACCCTCGATGAACACACTGATAATTCCACCTGTGAGCAACAACCCCAACAATAGAGAAATCATCAGCTCTATTAAGGTAAAACCCTTAGCATGCTGTGAACCGGTACCCATTGTCTTACCCTGAAAGCCAAGCATAGTCATACATCTGCCACAAAGGAACTCATGGAAACCCACTGTCTGAGTTTGTCATCAGTTCCGTAGTTACCGTCACCACAGGCTGGAGCATTCGTCTGATCCAGCTCCACTTTTCCCTGCCACACAATTATGACGGTAATAAAGTTGCTAGCATTGGTCACACAAGCCATTGGGTTCACCAGCCCACCAGACACCGACGTGCCATCCAGAACCTGATCCCACTCCCAAAGATCAAATGCCGCCAATTCAGTATTTGTACATTGCGCTGTTGTGCAATTAGGTGATGGCTCAGTCAAAGCACCGGGATCAATATCTGTTACAACATAACTACCGACTTGATTTGGGTTGCCGCGCATTCTTTCAAGTAAATTTTGAGCCGCGTAAGATGCCGTGGTTCTTTGGATGGCCTCAAAGTTTAGTCGCTTGGCATTCAGCTGAAGGCCAACATAGCCGAGCACACCCACAGCAAGCACTAAAGCAGCAATCATCACCTCTATCAAACCAACGCCCACACATCCAGGTCGTTGTTTAAAGGATGATCGCCCATGTGGCATTCTTATCTCTATCACTTATTTGCTCCTTCCATGCACCAGAAGTATCAGGGGCAGTCTATGCCCGCATCTAATCCTTTCTGGGATCGTGTTCTACCCGTAATATTGATGAAAACCTGCCTTGCCTTGGCATCGTCTTCCTCACTACCGGCATCAGGTGAGCATATACGGAACGAAGAATAGTCATCCAATGTCGCCGTTCCACGAACTACCCCCTGAGGTAAAAAGGTAACCCTATTTGAAAACTGGGCCGTACTTCTAAGCGTGTAACCCGTTGGAAGAAGCGAATTCACTTGAAGCACCTCCTCCCCGGCATCAACCACGCCATCCATATCCAAATCATTAAATAGAATCCATCCGTCTTCCCAATCACCCGCGGTAGTGCATGCAGCACCATCTGCACTTTTGCACACCGTTACCGGTTGATTGAGTTTGGCGGCATTTGCTCTAGCGAAATTAAAACTTGCCATCAAGTTATTGGTTTCAGCAACAACCTTATTACTCGTGATTGTTTCTCTAAAATACGGGGCCCCCAACGCCAAAAGAATTGCCACCAAGGCAATGGTGATCATCAATTCAATCAGCGTGAAACCGGTATATTTTATTTTCTTATTCATACTGCCCCATATAGCAAATAGACTCTCTTAAATCCCAAGCTTTGGACAAAAGGAACTATACCCCGACCACCAGCCCTTGACACAAAGGTCATGGTCAAAAAACCCGACAAACGGTAATTGAAAACGCATTTTCTCAGTCAACTTTCAAGTATTTAAACAGGCCTATTTTAGCTTTATTTTAAAAATAAACATCAACACAGCCTGTAGAAAAAGTACTATCAAAACCCTTTGTTCAAAGGTAGTTTTTTCAACGGCTAAAGTTTTTACCCGCTGCTAGCTTCGCACAATTTCCCATCCAGCCCCGATGCAAACCGAGGCCGTCCCGTAATAGAAACAACCACCCGACTTCCTTCAATCAAGCCCTCCGGACGACAGATGACAAATGATGTATTTCCGCTACCACTGCTTCCCACTGACACACCGTCCGATCGATACCCAAACCATTGTTGATGTTTAGTGGAATACAAAATATAGCCCGCTGTAACAGGCTCACCAACTCTCAAAACCCTATCGTTCTCATGATCAAGCTCTCCAGATTTAGCCTGATCCGAAAACACGATCCAGCCATCCATCCAACTTGAGCCCGAATCACACTCCAGTCCATTTAGACTGGGACACAAACTAACAGAACTGTTCCGTTTAATAGCCTCAGCTCGAACATAAGAAAGTAACGAGAGTATTTTCGTAGCTTCGACGGAAAGGCTATTTCGCTCAACTAAGGATTGAAATGACGGTGCAGCCAACGCCAAAATTACAGCCGTTAACGCCATTGAAATTAATAACTCATAAAGAGTGAAACCCTTTTCCCTCTTGAAAATATCCATATCGCCATCCTGGCAAAACACATCCATGTCTGACCAGTATAGAAAATATAGATGTAATTTAAAGAGTTATTTAACCGGGTATTATTAACGTAGCGTCTTCGGCATCGAAAAACGAATGTTTTCTGCTCTACCTGGAATTTCCTGTGGTGCTGTCGCGCCCATATTTTGGAGAGTTTCCACTACATTACCAACCAACACCTCCGGAGCAGATGCCCCCGCAGTGACACCGATGGCCGACTTATCTGAAAGCCAAGCAACTTGAATTTCCGCCGCGTTATCAATCAAGTGGGCCTCGGCACCACACCGCTCAGCCAACTCCTTGAGTCGATTAGAATTCGAGCTGTTTGGGGATCCGACAACCAAGACAAGATC
>DFBC01000071.1:3345-4016 GCA_002367235.1 Cellvibrionales bacterium UBA3090 | reverse complement strand
TTGCATTTCATGCCAGAGTTCGTGCCCTTCACGGATACGTTCACCGACACCGGCGAACACCGAGACGCCTTGATGCAGGGTGGCTACTGCATGCATAAATTCCATGATGAGTACGGTCTTACCCACGCCTGCACCACCGAATAGACCTGTCTTCCCGCCTTTAACGAAAGGGCAAAGCAGATCGATAACTTTGATGCCGGTCTCCAGTATATCGCTGACGTTCACCGTATCAGCCAGGGGTACCGGGCTACCATGTATGTTGCGAAATTCTGTTCGGGGTAGGGGCTCACCATCGTCAAGAGGGTCGCCGAAAATATTTAGTAAGCGACCGAGACACTGAGGCGCGACTGGCACATGTATGGGTGAGCCGGTGTCATACACGGGCATACCGCGGCTGAGCCCGGTAGTCCGATGAAGTGTAATGGCTCTGATATGTCGTTCATCCAGATGCTGGTGAACCTCAAACAAATAACTTTCATGATTGATGTCGGTGCGCAGGGCTCGGTGTAACTGGGGTAGTTGTTCGCAGGCTATAACGACGACAGGCCCATGGATGTCGGTAATGACCCCAATGGGTGTTTGATCTTTGGTCTCTTCAGCGAGCAACGTTTTAGGCATGACAACCGTGCCTTTTTAGAATTTTTTGGTTATACCTTCATAATAATAGCGTA
>DFBC01000071.1:0-3225 GCA_002367235.1 Cellvibrionales bacterium UBA3090 | reverse complement strand
GTCAACTCGGCGCATTCGCCAGTCTACTTTTATGGGGTTGGTATCGTTGGATATGACGGTCTAAAAAGAGTGATTCTTTTCAACCTGGGGACTTACATGTACTGCTTCCAGTGACTTTATTCATTTCGGGTGGGAGAACCCTAGCACGTTAGCTATTACCTGTTGAACAGTAGATATCGGCTAAGTGGAACTTGCGTAACAGGCGGTTAAGCTCCGCTCTTTCTCCTTCGGAATAGATGGCTGATAACTTTTGTTCATGTTCACTCAGTACCATTGCCATACTTTCTTCAATTAAACGGTTACCTGTTTCGGTGAGGGCAATGATACGGCTGCGTTTGTCTGATGCATTTGGCTGACGGGAAATCAGTCCCAACTTTTCCAGGTGGATAAGGATTTTAGTCAGGCCGCCGGATGACAATAGATTAGCCCGGCACAGTTCAGACGGTGTGAGTGTATAAGGGGTGCCCATTTTTCTCAGGGTTGCCAGTGTGTCGAACTCCGCCGGTGTCAGATTAAATTGTTCGATAAATTTGCGGCAGTTCGACAGCATCATGTCACCAGCGCGAATTAGGCGTACTGCTGTCGCACCAGCGTCCAGATTGTGCTGAGGCCAATTTTCTTGAGTGGAACTGATGAGATCTTCAACATTCAGCTTTTGTTCTGTCATCTAAATAATTACCTTGCAAGAAAGATAAGTGGGTTTTATAGTGACAGATATCTTTCTGGAAAGCAAAAAATTATTTACCGGGCAGGGCGTCATCCCCGCGCATTTTTCTTACGTTTAAGACAAACAATATCGATCAGGGAAATCAGATAATGCGAGAAAAACTTCTTCAGTTATTGCCCAGTTGCAATAGGCCGTTAATGAAAGTCGGGTTGTTAATAGCAGTGTGTTTGGTTGCATCCCCCTTGGTGATGGCCGAAGAAAAACAAGCGCCGGGGGTGCCGGTGACGGTGTCCTATCCTGAGCGACAGGTTATTACCGAGTGGAATGAATTTACCGGTCGTTTTGAAGCTTATCGCCGAGTAGAGGTTCGCGCGCGGGTTGGTGGTTATCTGCAAGCCATCAATTTTACTGACGGTGAGCGGGTGACCAAAGGCGATCTTCTTTTTACCTTGGACCCTCGACCTTTTGAGGCGGCCATGGCATCGGCTAGGGCTGAGTTGGCGCGAGCTGAGACTAATCTGGCATTGGCTAGGCAAGAGTTGGCGCGTGGCGATCGGCTGGTGGCAAAAAATGCCATGTCGCAGGAGGAACTCGATACTCGTAGCTCTACCATGAAAGCCCGGCAGGCGGATTTGGCTGCAGCCAAATCCGCCTTGGATATCGCCGAGTTGGATCTGGAATATTCACGCATCAGTGCGCCGATTAGCGGGCAGATTTCGCGCCGTGAAATTGATACTGGCAACCTGATTCAGGCTGATGGCAGTCAGATGCTGACCTCGATTGTGGCACAGCAGCCGGTGTATTTTGTGTTTGATATGTCTGAAAGCGATTACTTGAAATATAAACGTCAACGCAATGAGACAGGTGACGACACGTTGATCAATCAGACGTTAGCGGTGCAGGTGAGATTATTGGACGAACAAGACTATCGCCATAATGGACGGGTCGATTTCGTAGATACGCATCTGGACGATAAAACGGGAACGATTCGCCTGCGAGCTGTATTTGACAGCAATGCCAATGGGCTGCTGTTGCCGGGCAGCTTTGGGCGGGTTAGGTTGCCCGCAGGTGAACCCGGGCCAGTGTTGCTGATCCCCGATTCGGCCATCATGGCCGACATGAACCAGAAGGTAGTGATGGTGGTGGATGAGCAGAACCGTGTGCAGTCGCGCGCCGTCGAGTTGGGTCCCGAGCACGAGGGGCTGCGAGTGATTCGTAGTGGATTGGAGCAACAGGATAGGGTTATCACTAAAGGCCTGCTGCGAGTTCGCCCAGGTGTGTTAGTTACACCTCAGCAGGCCAATGTTGATGGGCCTGCCTCATGAAGCTTGCCCATTTCTTTATTGAGCGGCCAATTTTTGCTGGTGTAGTGTCGATCCTGATTGTGATGATCGGCGGTATTGCCTATTTGAATTTGCCCGTTTCCCAGTACCCCGAAATTGCTCCGCCCAGTATCAGCGTCACGGCCAGTTATCCGGGGGCTACGGCGGAGATTGCTGCGGCAACGGTGGCGACAGCGCTGGAGCAGCAGATCAACGGTGTTGAGAACATGCTCTACATGAAGTCGGAAAACACCGCCGATGGACGAACCTCAATGTCGGTTACCTTTGAGCAGGGTACCGATATTGATATTGCTCAGGTATTGGTGCAGAACCGAGTGGCCCTGGCCGAACCCTTTTTGCCGGAGGAAGTTCAGCGTCAGGGAGTGAACGTGCGAAAAAACTCACCGGATCTAATGATGGTGATTCACGTGCTGTCACCGGATGCCAGTCGTGACAGCCTGTATGTTTCTAACTACGCCAGAACCCAGGTGATCGACCGGCTGGCACGTATTAATGGTGTCGGCGAAGCCCGTTTGGTGGCCGAGCGAGCTTATGCTATGCGGGTTTGGATTGACCCTGAGCGTGCCTACACGCTAGGACTGACGGCCAATGATGTGGTGAGTGGCCTTCGCCAGAATAATGTGCAAATTGCTGCCGGTGTGATCAATCGACAGCCGATCGAAAGTAAAGGAGGGTTTGAATATAGCGTACAGACCCGTGGTCGTCTGCTCAGTGCCGAGGAGTTTGCCGAAACCATTGTAAAGCGTGGTGAGGATGGCCGCCTTGTGCGCCTCAAAGATGTGGCGCGAACGGAACTTGCTGCGCGCGACTATAGCACCAACGGTTATTTAGACGATGACCAGGCGTTGCCGGTTGTGATTTTTCAGCGCCCGGGCAGTAATGCATTGGATACGGCGCAGGCACTGCGGGCAGAAATGGAAGATATTGCCAAGACTATGCCGAAGGGCATCGAATACAAAATTATTTATGACCCGACACAGTTCATCAAACACTCCATTGATGAAATCTATAAAACGATTTTTGAGGCGGTGCTGTTGGTCGTGTTAGTGGTGATGGTGTTTCTGCAAAACTGGCGTGCGGCAATTATTCCGATTGTGGCGATTCCGGTGTCGCTGATAGGCACTTTTGCAGTGATGTCGAGTTTAGGTACATCGCTGAATAACCTGTCGCTGTTCGGGCTAGTGCTCGCCATCGGGATTGTGGTAGATGACGCCA
>DFBC01000027.1:1041-2803 GCA_002367235.1 Cellvibrionales bacterium UBA3090 | reverse complement strand
GGGGACTGTTTTAACACAGCCTCCGAAGAGTACGACATGTATTTCAAATCAATGGAGGGGGTTTTATTGAACTGACGGCGTAGTTTATCCAGCTGCTCGTCTAACATCAGGACTTACCCCTTACAGAACCCGTCTTCAATGCTTCGAGAACCTTTTCTTTAGGGCCATCAGCAACGATTGCACCCTTATCCATGACAATCAATCGGTCGACCAAGTCGAGCATATTCATTTTATGCGTAATTAATATGACAGTGCTGTTTTCAAATTCAGACTTGATCTGCTGGAGCATCTTTACTTCAGTGCCCTGATCCATGGCTGCCGTTGGCTCATCCATCAAAAGCACCCTGGGGCTTCTCAAAAAGACCCTGGATAAGGCAATAGCGCTTCGCTGCCCTCCAGACAATGTCTCACCCCGCTCACCAACCGGCATTTCAAAACCGAGGGGATGGCTATTAACCAACTCAAGAATTCCAGCCTTAGTTGCAGCTTCCACCACCTCCTGGTCAGAGATAGCATTTAAGCCAAAGGTTATATTTTCTCTAACAGTACCAAAAAACAACTTGGCATCTTGCGCCACATAGCCAACATTTGAACGAAGGTCAGCGGGATCCAGTTGTTGAGCGTCGAATCCATCTACTAACACAGAGCCGGTTGACGGATCATAGAGACGTATCAACATCTTAGCTAACGTTGATTTTCCCGAGCCGATACGACCAATAATCCCCACCTTTTCACCCGCCTTAATAGAAACACTGATATTCTCCAGCGCAGGAGAAGGCTGCTCTGGATAAGAAAAGGTGACGTTCTTAAATTGGATATCCCCATCAAAGATTGGGCGGTGCAGATAACGTTTATCGTGCTCACGTTCAACGGGTAGTTTCATCACCTCATCAAGTGACTTCAAGGTGGCTTCAGCATGGTCATAACTCACCAGAAGACTGGCCACCTGACTCAATGGTGCCAGGGCTCGCCCATTAAGTATCACGCAAGCAATTAATCCGCCCAGTGTTAGGTTTTGATCAGCGATCAGGTAAACACCCAATACAACGATTGCCACCATCGCTATTTGTTGGAGGAACTGTACCGTTTGCAAAGCACCATTCGATGTAACACGGGATTGCAGACTCCATTGAGAGACGTATCCGACTGATTGCTCCCAAACACGTTGCACCTGACTCTCGGCACCCATTGTTTTTATCGTTTCTACACCAACCAAACTTTCAATCAGGGTCGCATTTTTCTTGGCGCTGCCACGCATAACATTTTCAATGGTTGGACGAAGTTTTTGTTGTGCGCGATAGGCAATAAACAATGCCAGCGGGAAAATGACGATAGGCACGAGGACCAGCCAGCTTCCAAGATAATAGATAAAGACAAGAAACAACACGACAAAGGGCAAGTCGATCAGTGTTAGCATGGTAGAGGACGTCACAAAATTACGCAGCGTATCGAAATCGTGAAGTCTTGAGGCAAAGGCCCCCGTTGAATTTGGGCGCGCCAGCATTTTAAGGTTTAAGACCTTCTCAAATAACTGGGCAGATAACACAACATCCGTTCGTTTGGCTGCAAGCTCGACCAAGTAGGCCCGCAATAACTTCAACGCCAAGTCAAAAAGGTAGACAATTAGCACGCCAATAGCTAACGCCCACAGTGTTTCGACGGCATTATTAGGCACTACCCTGTCGTAAACATTCATGACAAACAAGGGTTGGGCCAACACAAACAAATTAATCAAAAAAGAAGCTATCAGAACATCGCGATA
>DFBC01000027.1:0-979 GCA_002367235.1 Cellvibrionales bacterium UBA3090 | reverse complement strand
ATCTGGACAGGTTCATGGGTCACAGGATCTATGATAACCGCGAGCCCTAGATCAGCATCAATCTCTGACAGCACTACGGCATCGCCACTTTTAAGGATCAAGACGGCAGGCAATACTTCTTTAGGAATTTTCTCCAGATCCCGCGTCAGAAGCATAGAGGCAAGGCCTGCTCGATTGGCAGCGCGGTTAAATAGCGACGGGGATAATTTTCCATCCTCCAGTGGCAGACCGGAAGAAATTGCGGCAGTAGATGTTGGCCGGCCCTCAAGGCTGGCAACCAACAACAAACACTCCATTAAACCATGGGCCTCAACGGGGCCAGAGTTTCCTTGAAGCTTTACTTCTATTTCGGGCTTATTCATTGATGCTTCTTGATTAAAATTATTGTGACATCTCGCGGGCCATGCTATCACGTGGAGTTTATATACCCAATACAGCAATATTATATAATTTACCGATATAATGGCGAGCTTTACAGGCAAGCATCGTCATTCATTATATGTCCGCTTCTCAAAGATTGACTCCCCCAAAAATTAGCCGTCGCTTTTCGGTCGCACCTATGATGGACTGGACAGACCGGTTTTGTCGGCATTTTCACCGCTTACTCAGTAAAGAAACGTTGCTCTATACCGAAATGGTAACTACCGGTGCACTAATACATGGCGACAGCCATCGCCACCTTTACTACGATGAAAGCCAGCACCCTATCGCACTTCAACTGGGAGGCAGCGACCCCAAGGATCTTGCAACAAGTGCTCGCCTTGCCAGCAGTTACAGTTATGACGAAATAAACTTAAACTGCGGATGTCCCAGTGACCGCGTTCAATCCGGCAAATTTGGCGCAATCCTCATGACTGATGCCAAACTTGTCGCAGATTGCTTTTCAGCTATGCAGGAAACCACGGACACCCCTGTCACCATAAAGCAACGCATTGGTATAGATGATCAGGATAGTTACCAATTTCTTTGTGACTTTACT
>DFBC01000107.1:5976-9530 GCA_002367235.1 Cellvibrionales bacterium UBA3090 | reverse complement strand
GCAGCTCAAGTCGCGCTGGAAGAGAATATCCCGCTGATTTGCTTTTCTGCAACGGGTGGCGCACGGATGCAGGAAGCACTGATATCGCTCATGCAAATGGCTAAGACCAGCGCTGTTATTGAAAAATTGAAATCGCAGGGAACCCCTTATATTTCAGTGATGACAGATCCTGTTTATGGGGGCGTTTCTGCTAGCCTGGCGCTGTTGGGTGATATTAATACCGCTGAACCAGGCGCCAGAGCTGGGTTTGCCGGGCCAAATATTATTGAGCAGACGATTCGCCAAAAATTACCCAAGGGTTTTCAGCGTGCAGAATTCTTGCTTGAGCATGGCGCAATTGACATGATCATTTCTCGCCATGATATGTGTGACACGTTAGCTTCACTGCTGTCGAAATTTACTAATCAGCCAGAGCCTGGAGTTGTCTCGGAGCAAGTTGCTGAACCTTCAGACAGTTTTCAAGATCTAGAAAGTGATGCCCCAGCTGTCGCTGAATGAATGGCTAAGCCTGCTTGAGGCTCGGCATCCTACAGAAATAGAATTAGGGCTTGATCGTATAGGCCGGGTTGCTTCGCAACTCGGTTTTTTCGTGTCGGCACAGATTAGTTCAATTACCACCGAGGACCCTAAGCAACGGGAAGAGCCGACCGCTGGCCGGATAACCCCTGCAAATAAAATCATTACGATAGCCGGTACCAACGGGAAGGGATCCTGTGTCGCCGCCATTGAGCAGATGGTATTGGCCGCGGGGCTTCGGGTTGGTTGTTATACCTCTCCTCACTTTATTCACTATAACGAGCGTATTTCCATTAATGGTCACCCGGTTGATGATCGGGCCATTTGTACTGCCTTTGAGCAAATCGAAGCTGCTCGTGGAAACATCAGCCTTACGTATTTTGAATTTGGTACGCTCGCTGCGTTACTCGTCATGTCACAGGAAGATCTGGATGTCGCTCTACTGGAAGTAGGGCTGGGCGGAAGGCTGGACGCGGTCAATATTTTAGATCCAGATATCGCGATTGTTACAAGCATTGCCAAGGATCACGAGGACTGGCTCGGCTGCGATCTGAACGGCATTGCCGCAGAAAAAGCCGCTATTGCACGACCGGATAGGCCGCTTATCTACGGTGATATCGACGCAGTTCCAGGCGTGATAGAAACAGCGGGTAAGATTGGTTCACGGTTACTGATAAATGGCCGTGATTTTTGCCTGTCAGATTTTGGCGATATTCCTGAAACACAGCTTCCCCCTGTGAGTGTTGCCTGTGCATTGCAGGCTGTAAAACTGCTCAATGATGTTCCATTATCAACGATGATCAATGGCTTGCAGAATGTAGCCTTGCCGGGGCGTTTTCAGCAGGTAGAGGTGGCGGGCGTTCAGTTGGTTTTAGATGTCGCTCACAACCCTCAAGCGGCTGCATTACTGGCAGACAGATTGTTAGCCACCAAGTGCCGCATTGTCGCGGTTGTTGGCATTATGGCAGACAAGGATATTCCGGCGATTCTTTTGCCCCTAATACCGTTGGTCAGCGCTTGGTACTGTTGCGATATTCCTGAGCAGAGCAGGGCCGCAACAGCACGAAATCTGGCTGCGCTGTTGTACAATGCCAGTCCTTCCAGCAAAGTTGGCAACGAAACTGACATTGCTGAAATGGCATCGCCCGTGAACGGCTTAAAAGCAGCGCTAACGAATGTAAACACAGGCGACATTATCGTAGTTTTCGGTTCGTTTTTTACGGTTGGTCCAGTATTGCAATGGTTAAAAGACAAAGGGAATGGGAGTGTTAGTGGTGAATGAAAATTTGAAACAGCGAATTGTTGGAGCTTTGGTGCTGGTGGCTCTAGCGGTTATTTTTGTTCCGTTGTTGTTTGATTTCTCCAGCAGGCAAGAAGTCGATACGACATCTCAAATTCCTCCCAGACCTGAAATAAAACCGGTAGAAATTGCCGAGCCGGTGAGGCCAAAAGAGATTATTCCCGCCAAGTCTGATGAAGATATGTTTCAGTTCGGCGTAGATACTAAAGAAGAAGACAGCTCTATGGGTAACGACAGTCAGCCACTCGTCAAGGAAACCCCCGTTGCTGAAAAAGCAGCTCCGATGCTAAAAGATGAAAAACCAGCACTTTCCCCTGAGGGTATACCGGTGGCCTGGGTATTGCAGATTGGCAGCTTTCGGGACAAAGCTAAGGCAAAAGCCCTATTGGATGGTTTACTTAAGGATGGCTACAAGGCATTTATTCGGGAAAAGAAGGACAAAGCTGGTAGTTTAAGTCGAGTTTTTGTCGGGCCGTTGGTACTAAAGAAAAAACTGGTTCAGCAAAAGAGTGCCATTGATAAAAAATATCGTGTTGATGCTCTATTGGTTCACTTTGAACCCTGACCTGTGAAAAGCACTCTGTTACACTTTGCGACTGTTAATCTGCGCCTGCTAAAGAGACGGCTGAGCACCTGTTGAGAGACGACTAAACGATGACTTGGGCCGACTGGGCAATTATTGCTGTTCTTGGAATCTCTGCGCTGATCAGCGTGGTGCGTGGCTTTGTTAAAGAAGCCGTTTCTCTGTTAATTTGGCTGGCTGCGGCCGTTATTGCCTCTATTTTTCACGATCAGCTAGCGGTCTGGATGGTGGACCTGATCAGTACTCCATCCCTACGAATGTTAACCGCATGGGTCACATTGTTTATTGCTGTGCTGATAGTGGGTGGCATTCTAAATTATTTGTTAGGAAAGCTGATTGAGGCAACGGGTCTCTCTGGAACAGATCGTTTATTAGGCTTGTTTTTTGGTCTGACTCGCGGACTGATTATCGTCATGGTTATTTTAATCATCTTGCCGGAGGTATTGCCTGTCAAACAGGATATCTGGTGGCATGAATCCAAGTTGATTCCATTTTTCTTACAGTATGAAGACTGGGCCAGGGAGACAGGCGCAGCGGTATTGGACTTTTTGAAGAACCTGCTTTAATTCAGTGGAATTAATGCAGGCTTTTAATAATAGACTTTTAATCCTAGTCATAGCCGTTTAAAGAGGTTGCTTGTCCCATGTGTGGTGTAGTTGGAATTGTCGGTAAGAGTAATGTTAATTTGCAGCTTTATGATGCATTAACCATGCTTCAGCATCGGGGACAGGATGCTGCAGGTATCATGACTTGTGAAGGTGGTCGTCTTAACCAGCGCAAGGGTGTCGGTTTGGTGAAAGACGTTTTTCGTTCGCGTCATATGGCGCAACTGGAAGGGAATATGGGTATCGGGCATGTTCGTTACCCAACGGCGGGTAGTTCTGGCCCGGCTCTCGCGCAGCCATTTTATGTTAATTCGCCCTATGGCATCTGCATGGCTCACAACGGTAACTTGACGAATACCGACGAGCTCATGGAGCACCTGTTTAAATCAGACCTTCGGCATATCAACACCGATTCTGATTCTGAAGCCTTGCTCAATGTGTTTGCCCATGAGCTATTGCTCCAGGGGAAGTTACAGCCAACCCCCAGTGATATTTTTGAAGCGGTTCGTCGAGTCCATCGCCGTTGTCGGGGAGCCTACGCAGTAGTCGG
>DFBC01000107.1:1081-5868 GCA_002367235.1 Cellvibrionales bacterium UBA3090 | reverse complement strand
GGCACTGAATACATGGTAGCCTCAGAGAGTGTGGCTTTTGATGTGCTCGGTTTTGAGCTGGTGAGAGATCTGGCACCTGGCGAGGCCCTGTATGTTGATGAGAATGGTGAGCTGCACCTTCAACAATGTGTCGATAATCCCAAGTTGACGCCCTGCATTTTTGAGCATGTTTATTTTGCTCGCCCAGATTCAATCATCGACAAAATTTCCGTGTATAAATGTCGTTTGCGAATGGGTGAAAAATTAGCTGAAAAAATCTTAAGCGATTACGCTGACCTCGATATTGATGTGGTTATACCGATCCCGGATACCAGTCGTGTGTCGGCACAGTCCATCGCAGAAAAGCTAGGTATTAAGTTCCGTGAAGGCTTTATGAAAAACCGTTACATCGGTCGAACTTTTATCATGCCGGGCCAAAAAGAGCGGAAAAAATCTGTCCGGCAAAAGTTGAACCCCGTGAAACTCGAGTTTCAGGGTAAAAATGTGCTACTGGTCGATGACTCCATTGTCCGCGGTACGACATCAAAAGAAATCATACAAATGGCTCGTGATGCCGGTGCAAACAGGGTCTATATGGCATCTGCTGCGCCACCCGTTTGTTACCCAAATGTTTATGGTATTGATATGCCATCGGCTCGCGAGCTGATTGCGCATGGAAAAACGGCCGAACAAGTGGCTCAACTTATTGGTGCCGATTGCCTGATTTATCAAGACCTGCAGGATTTGGTCGATAGCGCCAAAGAGGGTAACTCCGAGATAGAACGTTTTGACTGCGCTGTTTTTGATGGCCAGTATGTAACAGGTGACGTGGGTCAGGCTTATCTCGACAAGTTGGATGCAGTGCGCAACGATAGTGCTAAATCAAAAAATGGAAAATCAGCAGATTCAGGTAATGGTGAAGTAATCGGTCTGCACAATCCCGATGTGGAAGATGAGTAAATGATAGACGATGACAGTTTTGATCCTCTGGCCGGTGCTGGATTAGATACGCTGGCCATAAGAACTGGCCATGTGCGCACGGCAGAAGGCGAACACGGTGAACCGCTGTTTTTAACCTCAAGCTACGTCTTTGAAGATGCGGCTGAGGCCGCGGCTCGCTTTTCTGGTGAGAAGCCGGGTAACGTTTATTCTCGCTATACCAACCCTACAGTGCGCACTTTTGAAGAGCGTATCGCCGCTCTCGAAGGTGCCGAGCAAGCCGTGGCTACATCCAGTGGAATGGCCGCTATCCTTAGTACTTGTATTGCCCTGTTAGAGTCGGGTGATCATGTGGTCTGCTCACGCAATGTATTCGGTACGACTACGGTCTTGCTGGATAAATATCTTCGACGGTTTGGTATTGATACGGCCTTTGTGCCATTAACAGAACTCGACGAATGGCAACAGGCGCTGACCCCAAAAACCAAGTTGTTGTTTATCGAAACCCCCTCTAACCCTTTGTGCGAAGTGGCAGATATCAGGGTGTTGGCGGAGTTGGCCCACAGCAATAATGCTTTGTTAGTGGTCGATAATTGTTTTTGTAGCCCAGCGCTTCAGCAGCCGCTCAAGTTGGGTGCTGACTTGGTGGTTCATTCCGCGACCAAGTATCTGGATGGCCAAGGTCGCTGTATGGGCGGTGTTGTGGCGGGCAGCAGTGAGTTAGTGGGTGAGGTTCTATCCTTTATTCGCAGTGCCGGGCCGACCATGAGCCCCTTTAATGCCTGGGTCTTCCTCAAGGGACTGGAAACTCTCCGGTTAAGAATGGTGGCTCATTCAGCCAATGCACTTGAACTCGCCCTATGGTTGCAGCAGCAGCCCCAGGTGGAGTGTGTATTTTATACTGGACTCGCGGATCATCCCGGGCATGCTATTGCGGCTAAGCAGCAAAGTGCCTTTGGTGGCGTTCTGTCGTTCAGGGTCAAGGGTGGCCGGGAGCAGGCGTGGAAGGTCATAGATAGTACCCAGGTGCTCTCCCTAACCGCGAACCTTGGCGATGTAAAAACCACAATTGTACATCCGGCGACGACGACTCATGGTCGTTTGACCGATGAACAAAAAGCCGAGACGGGGATCACTGAAAACCTGATACGCATTGCGGTAGGATTGGAAGACATAGCCGATATTAAAGCTGATTTGGCGCGGGGACTATCAGTCATCTAATTGACAGGGTTTCCTATCTAGATCAGTGGTAATGCCAATGGAGTAGCAGGCACCATGCAAAAAGCAGTCGATGCGATTATTACCCACGTCAGCAAGGTGCTGATCGGCAAACAAAAGCAAATTACCTTGTCGCTGGCGTGCTTGTTCGCTCAGGGACACTTGCTGATTGAAGACCTTCCCGGCATGGGCAAGACTACGTTAGCCCACGCTTTGGCAAAGGTGTTAGGCCTTTCATTCAGTCGCATTCAGTTCACCAGCGATTTGCTTCCGGCAGATATTCTCGGGGTTTCTGTCTACGATAGAACCAAAGCACATTTTGAGTTTCACCCCGGCCCAATCTTTAATCAGCTGTTACTCGCGGATGAAATTAATCGAACCACGCCTAAGACCCAAAGTGCACTATTGGAAGCCATGGCCGAGGGGCAGGTTACCGTAGAGGGCGATACCCGGGCACTGCCCAAACCATTCTTTGTCATCGCTACGCAAAACCCAACGACTCAGGCTGGAACGTTCCCGTTGCCGGAGTCTCAGTTAGATCGCTTTTTAATGCGCATTGAATTGGGTTACCCAGACCCGGCTTCAGAGCGTGAAATACTCTCGGGTGTCGATCCTCGAAGTCGGCTTGCGACCATTCCAGCGCTGATAACATCAGAGCAATTGTTGAATATTCAGCAGCGGGTGATGCAGGTCACCGTATCCGACAGTCTGGTGGATTACCTGCAACGTCTGGTTCAGTTTACTCGCGATGATCCTATGTTTTTCTCCGGGTTATCACCGCGTGGTGCACTCGCCACCTTGCAGTGTGCTCGAGCTTGGGCATTAATTCAGGGTCGCCAATTTGTGATTCCTGAAGATATTCAGGCGGTATTACCCAGTGTCGCAGGCCATCGGTTGCGAGGGTCTGCAGAGCTTTCTGGCCAGTCTGGAGAAGTGCTGGTTCAGCGGGTACTCAATACCGTGGATATTATCTCGTCGACCACTTGATAGATAACCGAGTTTTATCACAGGAGTTATGACGATGGTTGAGCGGGTGGGGCAATTTTTTCGCGACCACTTCTCACGCTGGGCCTATCGACGCCTGCCGCCTTCTCGTTCCGTTTCTTTAAATAACCGCAGCCTGTTTATCTTTCCCTCCAAAGCGGGCTTTGGTTTTTTGTTGTTGATGCTGCTCTGCTGGCTGGTCGCCACCAACTATGAAAACAATCTGGTGTTTGCCATTACCTGCCTGTTGGCATCGCTCTTTGTTGTCGCCATTCTCCATAGCTTTTCTAACCTGGCCGGGCTCACCTTGAGCTTTGTCAGGGCAACACCGGCATTTGCCGGTGAACAGTTAATTGTCGACCTTGTATTGCGCCAGCATCAACCCCGCTACCGTGAGAGCCTAAGTCTCTCCTTTGCCGGCGAAGAGGCCGTTACCACCCATCTATGTGGCCAGGAAGAGATTCACGTCAAAGTGCCGCTGTATGCCCCAGAGCGGGGGTTGTATAACCCAGGAAGACTGATGCTCGAGAGTGTTTACCCTCTGGGTTTACTTAGGGTCTGGAGCAAGGTCGATCTCGATATCAGGTGCCTGATTTATCCCTGTCCGGTATTCGATACACCAAAAACAGGTACTGCAAATAGCCGGGGAGACGGGCTGTTGCAATGTGATGATGGCAGTGAAGACTTTGTCGGACTCAGCGATTACCAACCGGGTGATTCCCTGAAAAAAATTGCCTGGAAGCAATATGCCAAGGAGCAGGGCATGTATACCAAGCACTATGCCGACTATCAGGACGAGCGTATCTGGCTGGATTGGGACGACTACCCCGGATTGGATCGCGAGGGACGTTTGTCCCGGCTCTGTGGCGGGGTTTTGCAGGTGTCGGCTACAGGTAAAGCCTACGGCCTGAGATTACCGGGCATTGAAATATTGCCGGACAATAACGAGGCACACCGACTGAACCTACTCCGTGAGCTGGCCCTGTTCGAAACGTCTGCCAGTAAACCAGCCACAGGGCCACAGGAGGGGAGTGAGAAGTGGCGCGTGCAGGGGGAACCTGACTCGTGATCCCCGCCTGGCAAATCCACCGAAATGCCTTGGTGTGGTTGTTGATCGCTTTCGCCGCAGTGATTTTAATTCACTCAGAACACTTGCCAAACTGGATTACACTGGCGGCATTGGCCACTGGCATCTGGCGAGTACAGCGATATCGAGGCGTTTGGCCAACACCGGGCCGCTGGGTAAAAGTGAGCCTGTTGGCCATGTGTCTGGCCGGGTTGTTTCTGGAATATGGGCGGTTTATTGGTTTAGAGCCGATGGTGGCGCTGCTGGTCACGGCCTACACCCTTAAATTGTTGGAGATGGAACACCGGCGGGATGCACTGCTGGTCGTTTTCCTGGCATTTTTTGTCGCAGCGGTTCAAGCGCTATTTGACCAGAGTATCGGGAATGCCCTTTATCTACTGGGGTGCATCCTGCTGATACTGGCCGCCCTGGTGGGTTTGCACCAAGGGGATGTCACCTCTCGATTAACGTCGTCGTCACAATCCCCGCGTCAATCACTTCGCACCTTAAAAAAGGGTGCGGTCATACTCTTGCAGGCCATCCCGTTAATGATCCTGCTGTTTATTATGATGCCCAGGTTGGGCTCCCTTTGGTCTGTCCC
>DFBC01000107.1:349-1002 GCA_002367235.1 Cellvibrionales bacterium UBA3090 | reverse complement strand
GAGGGGCCAATACCCCGTCAGCATCAACTGTATTGGCGCGGGCTCGTGCTCTCAAATTTTGATGGTCGTCAGTGGTCGCGTTCCAAACGCGATGATTTTGATCCCATGGGCCTGATTGAGGGCGCGCCGTTACAGTGGTTTGGTAAGCCAAAACAGCCGTGGGACGCCTTGATAAAACGCCGTGGGGCGACGACTCGCTACAGTGTGGTTATGGAACCCTCTCAACAACCCTGGCTCTATAGCTTGGCGACACCGGTTCCCCAAAGTGCCGATATCGCTCTCACCAGAGATTATCGACTGATAGCTTCCGAGCCAGTCACCGCAAAAAAACAGTACCAGGTCGATAGCTGGCTCGATTACACAATCGAAGCAAATAGCCTATCCAATTTCCGTCGAGCCACTGAACTCCATATCCCTAGGGGCTTTAACCCGCGAACGGTGGCCCTAGCCCAACGTTGGCGGAGAGAGATCAGCAGTGATAAGGCGCTGATTCAGAAAGTGCTTGGGTTATACAACCAGCAATTTGTCTACACGTTACAACCTCCGCTCCTGGGTAAACACAGCGTGGATGAATTTTTGTTCGATACCCAGCGGGGTTTTTGTGAACATTACGCCAGTAGCTTCGTGTTCTTTATGCGTGCCGCAGAGATTCC
>DFBC01000107.1:0-307 GCA_002367235.1 Cellvibrionales bacterium UBA3090 | reverse complement strand
GGCACCCGGATAACTACCTGTTGGTTCGACAATACGATGCTCACGCCTGGGCTGAGGTGTGGTTTGAAGGTGACGGGTGGGTCAGAGTCGATCCTACCGCTGCCGTGGCTCCCGAACGTATCGAAGCGAACCTTGAAGCAGCGCTGGCAAATACCGACGACTTTTTAGCCGATTCCCCCCTGTCGCTGATGCACTTTCGCCATATCAACTGGCTCAACCGTTTGCGGTTACAACTGGATTCTCTGAACTACAGTTGGGCGCGCTGGGTGTTGGGTTACGACACTGTTCAGGAAAACCTGCTAAAAAA
>DFBC01000011.1 GCA_002367235.1 Cellvibrionales bacterium UBA3090 | reverse complement strand
GGCATCGTTACACTAGCAGTGGCTGCTGCCCCTGAGCCAGAAGTGGTTGAGGAAACTGTAGAAGCGGCGGCTGAGGAAGCTCCTGCTGAAGAAGAGCCTAAAACAGAAGAGTAATCTTTGGTTTTGTGTCATAAAAGGCGGCTTATTTAAGCCGCCTTTTTTATTGTGGGGAGTAATATTGTGTAACGCCTCAGTAACCGGCGCAGCTTAGCTTGCGTCCGGTGCCAGAGGCGCGAGGTTGATAGGTTTATTAGGTGATTTCCCCAAGCCGTCTGCTTTCCAGCCTGATAGCATCTGTCATACCCTCATGGGCGCTGAGATCGAGAGCGAAAGCTTGCTTGACGGTAAAGCCTCGTCGATTGGCTTGCTGTCGAAGAGAGCCCCATGAGCCATCCAGTTTGGGGCTTGTTTTTTTTATTAGTTAATATACTGTAGCAATATACAGTGCTGGCTGGTGCTGAGTGGCGTAAAGGGTGGTGGCTTTTATGACGTTGATTCTGGGTATTGACCCCGGTTCTCGTAAAACGGGTTTTGGCATAATCAATGCTGTCGGCTCCAAAATAGAGTACGTTACCAGTGGCATCATTCGTTTGCCCACCGGAGAGTTGTCGGCGCGCCTCAAAGTCATTTTTGATAGTGTGACTGAAATTATTACTGAGTTTCAGCCGGTAGAGATGGCTGTCGAAGAGGTATTTTTCGCTAAAGACCCCCGTGCGGCATTAAAATTAGGGCAGGCTCGTGGTGCGGCGATTGTCGCTGGCGTTACGGCGGGCTTGCCTGTGGCTGAATACTCGGCTCGATCAGTGAAAAAGTCGGTGGTTGGTAATGGTGCGGCGAGCAAAGAGCAGGTGCAGCACATGATTAAACAGTTGCTAAAACTACCCTCTGTTCCTGCTGAAGACGCCGCTGATGCGCTGGCCGTAGCCCTCAGCCATGCGCAAACATTACGTACGGCGGTGAGTTTGGGTGCCCAGTTTCGCTATTCAAAAGGCCGCCTGAAGAAACTTGAAGTCACTGAAGCCTAAGAGAAGTAAAAGAGGGGACGCAAGGTGATAGGACGAATAAAGGGAATACTGCTGGAGAAGCAAGCCCCTGAATTATTAATAGATGTTCAGGGTATCGGTTACGAGGTGTTGGTTTCCCTGACCAGTTATTTTGATTTGCCCGCAGTTGGCGAAAGCGTGATGCTCCATACGCATTTTGTGGTGAGAGAAGACGTTCAGCAGCTCTATGGTTTTAATGAGGTGCGAGAGCGCGAGTTATTCCGTACCCTGATTAAAGTCACTGGTGTGGGCCCGAAAATGGCGTTGGCCATTCTTTCGGGGATGAACGCCAGTGAATTTGTGCATGCTGTGCAGTCCGATGACACCGCTAAATTAGTGAAGCTGCCCGGTGTAGGAAAGAAAACGGCTGAACGCCTGATTGTCGAGATGCGCGATCGGCTGGAACACTTTGGGGAATCATCTGAACTGGACTTGTCGCCACCGTCATCCAGCCGTCAACCTGATACGGTAAAAGAAGCTGAGAGCGCATTGATTTCTCTGGGTTATAAACCACAGGATGCCGCTCGTATGGTGAATGCCGTTGCTCAAGATGGGCTCAGCAGTCAGGATTTGATACGTTTATCACTAAAAAGCATGGTTAAAACCTAGACTGAGCGAGATATACTTCCCCGATGATCGAAACTGACCGTCTGATTTCTCCAGAAGCATCTATCCAGGAAGATCGCTTTGACCGTGCTATCCGTCCATTGAGTTTGGCGGACTATGTAGGGCAGCAGGTTGTTCGGGAGCAGATGGAAATATTCATCGGCGCCGCTCGCAAGCGAGAAGAGCCTCTGGATCACACCTTGGTCTTTGGTCCCCCTGGGCTTGGGAAAACTACCCTCGCGCATATCATTGCCAATGAGATGGGTGTCGGTTTAAAAACTACGTCTGGCCCGGTGTTGGAAAAGGCGGGTGATCTTGCGGCATTAATGACGAACCTTGATCCCGGCGATGTGTTGTTTATCGATGAGATACATCGGTTGAGTCCTGTTGTTGAAGAAGTTATCTATCCCGCGATGGAAGACTATCAATTGGATATCATGATTGGTGAGGGTCCTGCCGCGCGTTCCATAAAACTCGATATTCCTCCGTTCACTCTGGTTGGCGCTACCACCAGAGCGGGTCTGCTGACATCACCGCTCAGGGATAGATTTGGTATTGTGCAGCGGCTGGAGTTCTACTCCGTTGATGAGCTGAGTTCGATTGTTTCCCGGTCGGCCAATATTCTGGGGGTTGATATGGACGCCCGGGGTGCGAGGGAAATTGCCCGAAGGTCCAGAGGCACCCCTAGAATTGCCAACCGCCTGTTGCGCCGGGTAAGAGATTACGCAGAGATTAAAGCCGATGGCAGGATTACCTCTGAGGTGGCGGATTTGGCGCTGAATATGCTCAATGTCGATGCCAGTGGTTTCGATCATATGGATAGGCGTCTGATGCTGGCTATCATGGAAAAATTTGAAGGTGGCCCTGTGGGTGTCGATAGTATCGCTGCAGCTATTAGCGAGGAGCGTGATACCATCGAGGATGTATTGGAGCCCTACCTCATTCAGCAGGGCTATATGATCCGAACCCCTCGTGGAAGGATGGTTACCCGCTTGGCTTATGAGCACTTTGGTCTGCCCAGTCCAAAAAAAGTAATAAATAATTAGGTCTAACGGATAAATGCCTCAAGAATATTGTCTACCCATCCGCGTCTATGTCGAGGACACCGATGCGGGTGGCATTGTCTACTATGCCAACTACTTGAAATATATTGAGCGGGCGCGTACCGAGTTAATTCGCACCCTTGGTTATGATAAGCCGGCTTTGTTTGGCGATTTGCAGTTTGTTGTACATTCTGTGGAGATAAAATATCGGCAGCCTGCCGTATTAGATGACGAAATTGTGGCTACAGCCCGGCTTACGGCGGTATCGCGTACATCTTTTACTATCGCTCAAAAAGTGCTGAGAAATGATAAAGTTTTGGTTGATGCTGTTGTTAAAGTAGCCTGTATCAGTCAAGAGAAAAAACGACCGTCGGCGATACCTGACGACATGCTGAAAGTACTTCAAGCCGCTGTGTAAGCAATCACAGCCAATAGAGAAACAGGAGTAACTGGGTGACCGAACATTTATCTCTCTGGAGTCTCATTGCCAATGCCACCGTGCTTGTGCAGTTTGTGATGTCCTTACTATTTATAGCGTCAATTATTTCCTGGGTGATGATTGTTCAACGTGGCCTTTATCTGAGAACTGCAAGTCGCAACCTACGAGAATTTGAAGACAACTTTTGGTCTGGTATCGATTTAAATCAGTTGTATCACGATAGTGGTGCCAGTAATGCAGCCGAAGGCCTTTCCAGTGTCTTTCGTGCAGGGTATCGAGAGTTTAATCGACTCACTCAGCAGAGTAGTGCTGATTCCGAAGCGGTAATGGAAGGTGCTGAAAGATCCATGCGGGTGGCACTCTCTAGAGAAGAAGAAAAGCTCAATCGTAATTTACCGTTTTTAGCGAGTGTTGCATCGGTTAGTCCTTACATAGGCCTATTTGGAACCGTATGGGGCATTATGAATTCCTTTAGAGGCTTGGCCAATGTTCAGCAGGCCACGTTGGCGACTGTTGCTCCGGGTATTTCAGAGGCACTAATTGCTACGGCTATGGGGTTGTTTGCGGCAATTCCAGCCGTGTTGGCATACAACCGTTATTCTGCTTCAGCAGACAGTATTTTCAGTAGCTATGAAACCTTTTCAGAAGAATTTTCAAGTATTCTTCACCGCCGGGTTCACAGTCACTAATTATGAAATATAAAAGACATAAGCGTCGACTGGTGGCAGAAATCAATGTCGTTCCCTATATCGATGTGATGTTGGTGTTGCTGATTGTCTTTATGGTGACAGCGCCTCTGCTTATGCAGGGAGTCAAGGTTGAATTGCCACAGGCGCCATCAGCCCCTTTGGACGATAAAGAAAAGGATCCTTTGATTGTCTCGATCAAGGCAGATGGTTCTTATTATCTGGATTTGGGGAATGGAAAAAATATTCAGGAGGCACTGCCGTCAATTATTGAAAAAGTGACGAAGGTTTTACGGCAGCAACCGAAAACGCCAGTGCTTGTCTGGGGGGATGCTCGGGTAGATTATGGGTCAGTAGTGAAACTGATGAGTGATTTGCAAAGTGCGGGTGCACCTTCTGTGGGGCTCGTGACTGAGCCACCTGGAAAAAACTAGTCATTGTGTGTACACAGAAGTTTTTTTCATATGCTGCGGCTATTGTCGTCAGTTTGGCATTGCATGCTTTTGTTCTCTTGCTGCTTGTCTCCCAGTGGGGGCCGGAAAAGAGCCCAAGAAAAATGGCTCAGCCGAAATATGTTCAAGCAAAACTGATTCAGTTAGAGGAAAAAGCCAAACCAAAGCCTAAGCCAAAACCAAAGGCCAAACCAAAACCTAAAGCCAAACCAAAACCAAAGGCCAAGCCAAAACCCGCACCTGAGCCAACGTCGAAACCAGAGCGGGATACACAACAATTGGAACAGCAGTTCGCCAGCGCGCTGGCGGAAGAGGAGGAGTTTTTGGAGGCTGAAACCGATGCTCAGTTGGTCAGTAGCTATTCCGCCTATATCTATGAGCGTGTAGCGGGTAATTGGAATCGTCCACCAAGTGCTCGTCGAGGCATGGAAGTGGAGCTGCTGATACAATTGGTGCCCACGGGGCAAGTGGTTAATGTGATAGTCGCCAAATCAAGTGGTCATGCAGCATTTGATCGTTCGGCAGAACAGGCGGTGCACAAGGCGGGAAGGTTTGATAAGTTGCAGGAGCTCCCATCAAGGGTGTTTGAAAATAATTTTCGTAAGTTACGGTTGGTCTTCAGACCAGAAGATTTGAGGTTGTAGAACGTGAAAAAACTAGGGGCTGTATTTAGTCTGTGCTTGTTGGCTCTTATATATCCATTGTCGGTAATGGCAGAGTTGACCATTGAGATTACTCAAGGGGTGGATAATCCCACGCGTATAGCTATTTCTCCGATCACGCAGAATGGCAGCACGCTACCCGAGGATATCGGCAAAATTGTGGATGCTGATTTAGAGCGCAGTGGTTTGTTCAGGCCTATTCCTCGTCGCGATATGTTGTCCTTTCCTGCGAAGCCCAATGACGTCTATTATCGTGATTGGCGAATTCTGGGTGCGGAATATTTGGTTGTCGGTAACGTGGATAACCGGGGTGGGCGATATCAGATAAATTTTAGTCTGATGGAGGTTCATAGTGCACGGAAAGTTTTTACCAAGGTGGTCGAAGGGCCGGCTAATCAACTCCGTGATTTGGCTCACTACATAAGTGATCAGGTCTATCAGGCGGTTACCGGGATTCCCGGAGCATTTTCTACACGTGTGGCGTATGTGACCGCTATTCCAGTGAATGGCAAGATGACATTTCAGTTAATGGTTGCCGATGCTGACGGTGCCAGAGAACGGTTGCTGCTCAACTCGAAGCAACCCATCATGTCTCCGGCGTGGTCTCCCGATGCGAAGGAGCTGGTGTATGTCTCGTTCGAGACTGGCAGGCCTGCTATTTTTCGGCAGAACCTTGCGACGGCCGCCCGCACACAGCTGACAAACTTCCGCGGATTGAATGGCGCGCCTTCGTGGTCTCCCGATGGCAAGCAGCTGGCGTTAGTGCTATCAAAAGATGGTAACCCTGAAATCTATACCTACGATTTGTTGACTGGGCAATTTACACGTAGAACGACGCATTTTGCGATTGATACGGAGCCAAACTGGACGCCAGATGGAAAATCGATAATTTTTACCTCTGACAGGGGTGGTAGCCCACAAATATACAAGCTAACCATTGCCACGAGGCGGGTAGAACGCTTAACCTTCAGGGGCTCGTATAATGCTCGACCCAGGCTTGCTTCAGATGGGCGAACATTGGTCATGGTGCACCGTGATAATGGTAACTTTCATATTGCATCACAAGATTTGGTTACTGGAGATCTAAGAGTTTTAACCCAAACGTATCTGGATGAATCTCCAACGGTTGCTCCTAACGGCGCTATGTTGCTTTATGCAACCAAGCAGGGAAATAAGGGCGTGTTGGCGGCAGTATCTTTGGATGCTGGAGTAAAGTTCTTATTGCCATCTCGCCGCGGAGACGTGCGTGAGCCGGCGTGGTCGCCAAAGTAGGGGCCATAATAGTTAGAATGGTAACAAAGAAATTATTATTAACCTTAATAGTAAACCTCCCAATTATTAACAGGAGAAAATAATGAAAACCAAAATGCTCAAATATGGCGTAATGGCGACTTTCTTGGCATCACTGCTTGCAGGTTGTTCCAGTACGGACACAGCAGATACCTCTGGTTCTGATGTGATGTCGGTTCCTAGTAGTCAGGTATCGACTGGCACTGTTGATTCCAGTGGTGTTAGTGGCTCTTCTCTGGATGCGGATAGCTCGGTTGCCCGAGTATTCTACTTCGAGTTCGATAAAGCAATTCTTAACCCAGAGGCTAGGGCTGCACTACGTATCCATGCACAAACGCTTCGAGCTAACCCGGTT
>DFBC01000160.1 GCA_002367235.1 Cellvibrionales bacterium UBA3090 | reverse complement strand
TGGTACAAAAGTAAATACCATCAGACTGACGGGGGTTTGCGACATGAAACCGTTGAGAAAAAGAACCACCAAAAGTAGCAGAAAACTGCCCCAAGTGAGCTGCCGGGCAATACGTAGTTTTTTACCGAGTTGGGGAATAAATTTTATCATCACTAATCCGAGAGTTTTGTTGCCAAGCCTGCGACTCGTTTACCCAATGCCACACAGAGTTCAATCTCTTCTGGGCTAAGATCACGGGTTCCATCACCCGCCTGATGAGAGGCACCATAGGGTGTCCCACCGCTGGTTGTCGTATGCAGTGCCTGTTCACTATAGGGTATTCCCGCCAGCACCATCCCATGATGCAGCAGGGGTAACATCATGCTTAACAGCGTGGTCTCCTGACCACCGTGCAGAGATCCCGTCGAGGTGAACACTGCAGCGGGTTTGCCAATCAAGTTGCCGTTAAGCCAGATATCGCCGGTGGTATCCAGAAAATATTTCAGCGGTGACGCCATATTACCAAAGCGAGTAGGACTGCCCAAAACCAACCCTGCGCAACGGCTTAGGTCATCTTCCGAACAATAGATACTCCCCTCCACGGGAATATCTGGCTCACTCGCCTCACAATTGGGTGAGACCGCCGGGACCGTGCGCACACGCCCTTCCAGGCCACCTAACTCAACGCCTCTGGCAATATGTTCAGCCATCGCGCGCGTATTGCCATAACGGGAATAATAGAGCACCAAAATATACGACATCAAAGAATATCCAGAACTTGCTCAGGCGGGCGACCCAGTGCCGCTTTGTCGCCATTAACAACGATGGGCCGCTCTATCAATTTGGGGTGTGCAACCATAGCACTAATCAACTGGTCCTCACTGAGGTCTTTATCTGCCAAATTATTTTCTTTAAAGGCATCTTCACCCTTACGTAATAATTGGCGGGCCGAAATACCCAATTTTTGGAGTAAACTTTTCAGCGTCTGCTCATTGGGCGGCGTGTCCAGATACAACACTATTTCAGGTTCAATACCGCGCTCTTGAAGCAGTGCTAACGTTTGACGAGATTTGGAACAACGGGGATTGTGATAAATGCTAATCATGATCTTTGTGTAGAATACCCTTATACGTGAAATTCTTAGAGAAAAGCGCATTCTAGCTGGAAACCAGCTACCGGGGCCAGACGAGGTGACCAAGTGTCCATAACACCAAAAGAACAATTACAAATGACAGGGCTTTTTTTTCGCCACTTGGGAAAACGTTTTATCAGTGACGGCTGTCGACAAAGCGCTGCAGCGCTCACCTATATGAGTCTGTTTGCCGTAGTCCCATTAATGACACTAATGTACTCAATGTTCTCTCTGATACCCGCATTCCAAGGGTTAGAAACCCAGGTACAAGAACTGATTTTCAGCAATTTTGTTCCACAAAGCGGTGCTGAAATCCAACACTATCTCACTAAATTTTCCAGCCAGGCTCGCAAACTCTCCGTGGCTGGTGCCGTTATTTTGCTGATCACTTCCTACCTGATGCTGACTAACATTGAGCAGACCTTTAATAAAATCTGGGGCACGGTTGGCAGTCGACGCGGCTTGTCCAGCTTTTTACTTTACTGGGGAATCCTCAGTTTGGGCCCCTTGCTGCTAGGCATTGGGCTGATGATGCACACCTATCTCGTTTCATTTCAGCTACTGGTGGATGAGGTGGATGTTTTAGGTGTTACCGGGATAATCTTTAAGGCGCTACCACTGGTATTTACCTGGGCAGCTTTTACCCTACTATTTATTGCTGTCCCCAACTGCAAGGTATCAACCCGATATGCCGTTATCGGTGGACTCATTACGTCTGTTTGTTTTGAACTGGCCAAAATAGGCTTTGGTACGTTGGTTGCTCACTCCAGCTACACCAACGTATATGGTGCCTTTGCTATTTTTCCAACGTTCCTCCTCTGGATATACCTGATGTGGATTATCGTACTCGGCGGCGCTGAGCTGATACGATCAATGGAGACATTTAAAACCACGTGGAAAGGATTCGACTTTCCTGATCTCACCGCATTGCTGATCATTCTGTGGGAATGCTGGCACAAACAACAACATGGTAACGCGCTATCAAACAGGGACGTTATTCACGCTGGAATTGATGAACAACACTGGCGGAGATTGCGCAACCTGCTCATGGACAACCATTTACTGGCCGAAACGGCATCGGGCCACTATGTCATCACACGTGATCCCAGCCGACTCCACCTAACCAACTTGGCGGCCCTGTGTGGCCAAGGGCTTGCCACACAACCCAGCCGAAAAGCCTTAGAGGCACTGGCAAAATACCCTTGGTATGACCAATTTTCCGGCATTTTAAATCATGCCAACCAACAAATTGATGAAACGTTATCCCCGACCATCGCCCAACTATTTTCCGAGGAAAACGCCAATGATCAAGATTGCTAACCTGCTATTTGGCTTTTTTCTACTGCTCTTATCTGCCTGCGCCGAACGAGAACCAGCCTATCCACTGCTCGATGGCGGCGAACTTCGTTTTTCCGAACTACAGGGCAAAGTAATTTTTATTAACTACTGGGCGGAGTGGTGTAAACCCTGCAGAAAAGAGATGCCCGAACTCAATGACTTTCAAAAAGAGATGAACGGGCAGGCTCGCGTCTTGGCGGTAAACTTTGACGGTATTCAAGGGGAGCAGTTGGCACAACAATCGAAAGCAATGGGCATTGAATTCTCTGTGCTAACCGAAGACCCCCGCTCACAGTTTGACGTAATGCCAAGTGGTGTGCTGCCCGAAACCCTGGTTGTTGACCCGCAAGGACGGTTTCGAAAGGTGTTACTTGGGCCACAAACTGTTGCAACACTTCAACAGGTGGTCGCCAGCCTGACGGGAGAAACTGATAACCAACTCGAATCTGGCCCCTCAAATTAACGACGCAAATAATCAATCTGGCCCGCTGAACGCAAACATGCCCCCCATAAGAGGTATACCGGCCCCCGTAAAGAGGTTGATACATTAATCGGTAATCGTTTAGCTTGCTATCATCCATAAAAACGATACAACGCTGGGGGTTCCCATGAAAGACTGTCGCAAGTTC
>DFBC01000022.1 GCA_002367235.1 Cellvibrionales bacterium UBA3090 | reverse complement strand
TTTAAGCGCCACCGCCCGCCAAATATTATTCCTGGTTTCAACAGTGTTATTACGGCCTCGGATGAATTCAGTTTTCCCTCTGGCCACACCTCCGGCGCATTTCTCGTGGCCACGACGCTGGTTCTTGTCTTACCTGTGGGGGGAGTGACCTACCTTTATGGCTGGGCTGTTTGCGTGGCATTGTCCCGTATTATTTTGGGCGTTCACTTCCCTTTAGATACCGTAGCCGGAGCACTCCTGGGTAGTGGGATTGCTTGGGTTGCCGTTTATTTGGTGGCGATGATTTGAAAATTTTTTATGGTGTTCAAGGGACGGGTAATGGCCATCTCTCCCGTGCTCGAGCAATGGCTGCCGAACTGTCTAAATATCAGGATATTCAGGTGGATTGGTTGTTTTCCGGGCGTCAGCGGCAGGCATATTTCGATATGGAGATGTTTGGCGACTATCAGTGTCAGACCGGTTTGACCTTCCACTCCCACGCCGGGCGCATTCAGCCGTTAAAGACAGCGGCGCGGGCAAAGTTGGTGCAACTGTGGAAGGATATTCGTTCGCCAGATTTGAGTGGCTATGACTTGGTGATAAGTGATTATGAGCCGATCACTGCACGGGCGGCTCGCCTTCAGCATGTGCGCTCAGTGGGCATCGGTCATCAGTATGCCTTTTGTTACGGTGTGCCGGAGAAGGGCGGTAACCTGCTAACTCGAACGATTATGCAGAAGTTTGCGCCGGTGGATATTCCCGTAGGGCTACACTGGGATAATTTTGGTCAACCCATCTTGCCCCCCATCGTTGATCTGGCACGCAATCTGGCTCCAGAAAAAAATACCATGGAGAACGTGCTGGTCTATCTGCCCTTTGAGGAGCAGGCATCATTGTTGAATTTGTTTAGACAG
Organism: Cellvibrionales bacterium UBA3090; assembly: GCA_002367235.1. GTDB lineage: Bacteria > Pseudomonadota > Gammaproteobacteria > Pseudomonadales > Porticoccaceae > Porticoccus. The sequence goes on along the minus strand of DFBC01000022.1, from coordinate 3,087 downwards.
TTCCCCGAGTATCAGTTTTACGTCTATGCGCCGGGACTGGCATGGCGTGATGACGGCAACTTGCATACCCGTCCCCCCAGTCGTGACGGATTTCAGTACGACCTGGTTAACAGTCAGTGGGTGATTTGTAATGCCGGCTTTGAATTGATCAGTGAATCGCTTCAATTGGGTAAGCATATCTTGGCGAAGCCCCTGGGAGGCCAGATGGAGCAACTGTCCAATGCGGCAGCGCTGGAGCAATTAGGCTACGCGACCATTGAAGAATCTATCGATTATTCGGCACTGGATTTTTGGTTTTCCTGCGAGTTGGATTCACCTAAATTGCATTACCCAAATGTGGCCGGTGCCTTGGCCGAGTGGATCCACAACGGTTGCCACGACAGCGTTGCCGCTCTCAGCCATAAATTATGGCTGGCGTCGGATCGGCGGACAACTCTCCCAGCCTTTTGGCATGCAGCCTGACGGCGTAGCTTTTTCTATTGCGTTTTTACTCTCGGTATTTGTTTCCAGTCGGTGGTGTAGTGAGGGGAACTGTGTTGCTGGCGCATCGACCAGCGCTTCTTTGTTCCCTCGCCCGCGATAAAGGCCGTGCCTCGACCATAGCGTCGATTGATGTTATCCAGGGTTTTCATTAACTCATCGGCCTTTTGGCCTTGGGGTCGCTGAAAAATATCCTGTTGATAGTATCTCTTTGAAACCAGTTCGACCAAACCAATGCCAGCCTTGAGATAAGCGTAACCAGGCCGGTAGAGTGAGTGAATGGCATACTTGGCTCTGGCGGCAATAATCCGGCTGTCATCTGTGGGGTAGGGTAATTTTACCACCGTGCTATTGCTGTAATAGTTGGGTTGATGGGGGGAAGTATGAATAAAGACATGGATGCTCAGCACCAAGTGCTGTTGTTTTCTCAACTTTTCTGCCGCGCGGTTGGCGTAGAGACTAATAGCCTGTAACAGTGGCGTGATCTTCGTGGGTTTCTCGCCAAAAGAGCGCGTGCAATAAATTTGTTTTTTGTCTGGAGGGCACTCCTCTAACGTCAGGCAGGGTTTGCCATTGAGTTCTTCGATGGTGCGCTCTACGCAAACACTAAACCGGCGGCGAATGGTTTTGGGGTTACTGCTGGACAGGTCCCAGGCGCTGTGAATAGACATATCGGTCAGGCGTCGCCCAATGCGAGCGCCGATGCCCCAGACTTGGGTCGCCGGAACCCGGCGCAACAGCCATTGCCACTTATGGGGGCTGTCGAGCAGGCAGACCCCCTCGCATTTGGGAATGGTTTTAGCGGCATGATTAGCCAGTTTGGCAAGGGTCTTGCTGGGGGCGATACCGACACTGACCGGCATCCGTATCTGCTGCCAGAGGGTTTTTTTCATCAGCCGACCATAATCGCTCAAGTCTTTATTCATGCCGGATAATTCCAGAAACATTTCGTCGATACTGTAAATTTCGATATTGGGGCTGAAGTGGCGAAGGGTCTCCATGACCCGTTGGGAGATATCGCCATAGAGCCGAAAGTTACTGGAAAATATGGCCACCTGATGCCGCTCTAAAATATGCTTCACTTTAAAGTAGGTTTGGAGATCGGGAATTCCTAATGCCTTGGCCTCTTTTGAGCGGGCAATAATACAGCCGTCGTTATTGCTCAGAACCACCACGGGTTTATTGCGCAGATCGGGACGAAAGATTTGCTCACAGCTGGCATAGCAGCTGTTACAGTCCACTAACGCGAACATCGGTGATGGCGCACAGAGTGGATCACCACACCCTCGATCAGTAATTCGGCGTTATCGTGTAATTCAATCGGTGGGTAGCGGACATTGCCAGAACGCAGTAGCTGGTCGTGCATGTCCAATACTTTGCAGGTGAGTTCACCATCAATAGCCGCGATGACCACATCGCCATGTTGTGGTGGTAAGGCGCGATCCACAATCAGTAGATCACCGTTAAAAATCCCAAAACCTGTCATGGAATCCCCCTCGGCGCGGGCAAAAAAGGTAGCCGAGGGGTGCTTGATCAGGTGTTCCCCGATATCCAGCGAAGCCTCCACAAAGTCATCCGCCGGGCTGGGAAACCCTGCGCGGACTGCCGCACTAAATAGTGGAAGGCGGGCAGGTGGCCCAAGGGGCGATAGTGATAGGGGGGTAGCTTTCATTCTGACAAAGATACTGTATATATAAACAGTATTCAAGGTAAGGTTGGTGCGATGACGAAGGATTGGGCTTCTTTTTTTGAGAAGGCTTGTCTATGATGCCGGCCAGGTTTTCAATCATATAAGGATATAGCTAAATGAATAACTTTAAATCGATTCTTCTTTCCGTTGCAGTTGTTGTATGCGCTTTTTCTGGCAGTGCTACAGCTAAAGGGGTTCAAGGATCAGGGCCAAGCCCCTATGTTGATTGCGGTATTGGCGGAGCTCTCTTCCCCAATACGCATTGGGCTGCGATTACCTCGAATGTCACATGGGATATAGGTTCTACCGCGATTACCTCCGCTACGTCTAGTCCGGAAACCTGTAATGCAAAAAAGGTTAAGGCGGCAATGTTTATTCGGGATACTTATCCCAATTTAATTGAAGAAACCGCTAGTGGTCAGGGAGAACATTTGATCGCAATGCTACAAATATTTGAATGCTCTGACGATTCTCATGAAAATATTGTCAAATCTATTCGCGCTCAGGTAGGCCAGCAGGTCGCATCAGCCAAGTACCCTTCGTTAAGTCGCCTGGATAAAGCCGCTCAATATTACAATGTGGTTAATTCATCCATAAACAACACGTTTTCTGAGAACTGCTCTGCCTGACATCACTTAACTTAAAACAATGACCTCGCTGCCATAGCATTTTTGGTGGTGGGGTTTTCTTATGTTCTACGATAAGTGTTTCTTCGCGGTACTTCTGAGGTGGAGGCGTTGCTTTCCGCTAGGGATTTTGTTCGGATTTTTTTTTAGTGCGAGCATCAGTGCGAATGCCGATCAGGCCGATATCTTTATCAACAAAGCTTCTGAGCTGGACATAGCTTTTAGCGAGATGTGGATAAAGTTACTCCATTATGAAAAAGACCAATCAAGCCCTTCTGGATTTCGTAGTGC
>DFBC01000126.1:1523-2707 GCA_002367235.1 Cellvibrionales bacterium UBA3090 | reverse complement strand
TTATTGCATCAATTACCCGATGACATCAGCCCCGCTGATTTTATCGTCACTGGCGAGGTGGTTGGTTTACCCAGTATAGATAATGGTAGCCGGGTCAGATTCAATTTTCGCGTTCTTTCAGGGGCCGAGCCATACCGGCTTAGGACATTGCGCCTTAGTTGGTATCACCCGAAGGTAGAGCTGATCCCTGGGCAGATATGGCAGTTGAGGTTGCGATTGCGTACGCCAAGAGGCGCCGTGAATCCGGGAGGCTTTGACTACCAGGCATGGTTGATGCGACAGGGTATCTCGGCAACGGGATATGTGAGAGATTCTGTTGAGAATATATTGTTGGATCGTCGTCATTCCATAAGCAGCATACGTTATCAATTACAACAGGCCATACAATCCTCCCCCGTTAGTAGTAGTGCCAAGGCGTTAATAATAGCGCTAACACTTGGAGACAGGTCGCTCATTCCCGATAAGCTTTGGGATAGTTTATCTCTAGCAGGTGTGGTTCATTTACTGGTGATATCAGGTTTGCATATAGGACTTGTTGCCACACTCAGTTACTACCTTGGCTCGTGGATTTCCCGACTTATTATTATCATGGGATTTAACGTTACAGCTCGTTACTGGGGCTGCCTTTCGTCGTTGATTGCCGCACTCGGTTACAGCACATTAGCAGGATTTAGTTTGCCTACCCAAAGGGCCTTGATCATGGTGGTGGTTGTTATTCTGGCGCAATTGTTAAATCGCTATGTGAGTCGAAGTCTCGGGTTTTCCATGGCTTTAGCCGGGGTGTCGATGATCGACCCATTGGCGTTTATGAGTGCGGGGTTCTGGCTGTCTTTTTCTGCGGTAGCCTGCCTTCTCTGGCTAATCCCCATTACTACAGGTGGCTCTCGTTGGTGGCAATATCTGAAAACTCAGTGGCTCATTTTTTTGGTACTACTACTGCCCTTGTCGTGGGCCTATTTGCCATTGGCCTGGTTGGCATCTCTGACGAACTTGATTGCTATCCCGTGGGTGAGTTTTCTCATTGTCCCCTGTTGTTTAATAGCGGTGCTTGTATTTCCATTCAGCGCATCTTTTTCAAATGAACTATGGCATATAGCCGGTTGGCAGCTGGATTATTTCGTTGCTTTTATTAATGCAGTGCCCTCGATTGATTTTCTGCCTAACTATTCTCCGTGGGTTCTAAA
>DFBC01000126.1:1383-1503 GCA_002367235.1 Cellvibrionales bacterium UBA3090 | reverse complement strand
AAGGGTCTGCCGGGAAAGTATTTGTCGGCGGTGTTACTAACCGGTGTGTTGTCGGTTTCTGCTGATAAGCCCTACCGGCTTAGGGTGTCCGTTCTAGATGTAGGGCAGGGGCTCTCTGTC
>DFBC01000126.1:0-1264 GCA_002367235.1 Cellvibrionales bacterium UBA3090 | reverse complement strand
ATGTTGATAGTGAGTCACAGTGACAATGATCATGCAGGTGGTGCGGCGGCAGTGGCTAGACGTTTTAATCCATCGCAAACGATGGTTGGTGAGCCGGTAGATTTAGGACCAAGTACTAAAACAGAACCTTGCCAGGGTGGCGTGAGTTGGAGGTGGGATGGCGTGCAGTTTAGTTTTCTTCACCCCGGTTCTCGACAGGAAAATTCAAAGAACAATCGATCCTGTGTGTTGCAAATTCAATATGCGGGCCAGTCGATCCTGTTACCTGGTGATATTGAGTCGGGGGTTGAGCAGCGGTTGTTGGATAACGGAGAACTGTTGACACCCGTAACACTGCTTGTGGCTCCACATCACGGCAGTAAAACATCCTCTTCAATAGATTTTCTGCAAAAGCTTAAACCATCTGAGGTGGTTTTTTCAGCAGGTTATCGCCACCATTTTGGCCATCCTGCATCAACGGTGGTGCATCGCTATCAGGCGCAGGGATCACGAATGTGGAATACGGCGAACGCCGGTGCGGTTGAATTTTCATGGAGCGACTCCGGGTCGATGACCGTTGCTTCAACACGCGCAGATAACAGGCGTTACTGGTACTAAACAAAGCGGTTTGAAATTGAGGTTGCCAGACATTTTGTGGGGTACATCGAAGAATTAGTGCAAATTACCGCTGTAGACCTAAATATTGGGGTTAATGGTATTTGGCTACCATTGAATGTGGTAAAGTTTTGACCGTTTAAACCAAACCGAGGCTGGATGTGTACGAGTTGGTAATTGCTGGTGGCTGGCTGATGCTGCCGATTATTCTTTCATCGATTGTGGTCGTAGCTATTGCCTTTGAACGGTATTGGAGCCTGCGTCCATCTAAAGTTGTTCCCCCCACGCTGCTCGGGCAGGTTTGGCAATGGCTAAGACAAGACCAGCTGAGCAAAGAAAATATTCATCAACTTCGTGGTTCTTCGGCCCTCGGTACTATTCTGGCTGCCGGTATAAGTAACTCGGGGCATGGCCGCGAGGTGATGAAGGATAGTATCGAAGAAGCGGCATGCCAGGTTGTTCACGAGTTGGAAAAGCATTTGGCTCCGCTAGGGACGATAGCTGCCATTGCGCCGCTATTGGGCTTGTTGGGGACGGTCATAGGCATGATAAAAGTATTCACCGCTATTATGATTGAGGGTACCGGTAATGCGGGTGTGTTGGCAGGCGGTATTTCCGAGGCACTGATCACTACGGCGGCGGGCCTTACGGTGGCGATCCCCGCGCTTAT
>DFBC01000151.1 GCA_002367235.1 Cellvibrionales bacterium UBA3090 | reverse complement strand
GCTTCAGCCGGTGGTTGTTTAGTGATTTAACTGTGGAGCATAAATGAACGACTTCCCCATTTTTTTATCTATCGTGCTGGTTGTTCGTAATCAGTCGGAAGCGCTAAATTTAATAATTACTGAGATAAGCAATGCCATCAGTACACTCGTCAGCGATTATGAATTGATCGTCGTTGACAATTCATCCTCAGATGACAGCGTAGCCACGCTCAAAACACTAACGGCTGAAAGCGGATTACCTAATTTACAGGTTTATGCCTTAACCAAAGAAGTTGATGCCGATACTGCCGCATGGGTTGGTCTAGAGAACGCATTGGGCGACTTTGTCGCTATCATTGACTCTTTGGTGGATGATGTCCAGTTTCTGCCTGAAATGCTCGACAAGGCTGTCAGTGGTGCCGATGTGGTGTTCGCCAACAACCAAAAAAAGCCTCCCCAGAGCCTGGCTTATCGCGTTGCTTACGCCGTCTTTAATGGGCTCTATAAGCGCTTTAGTGGAATCCATCTAGCCAAAGAGGCCCCTCAGTATCGCGTGCTGAGCAAGAGAGTCGTCAACTTCATTCTTCAACACCCCCAACCTAGCTTGACCTATCGCCATCTGCCGGCTACTGGAGGGTTTGCACGCGTTAACCTTAACTACAGCGCAACGCCAAAACTCTCGCGCACCAAGCGACTGGGCGAAAGTATCGACCGAGGTATGCGCTTGCTGGTTTCGACAACCCGCGCGCCGATGCGCCTTGTTACTTCACTCTCGTTATTCGGTGCTATTGCTAATCTGATGTACTCCGTTTACGTTGTCGCCGTCGGGTTTCTGAAAACCGATGTTGCACCCGGCTGGATCAGCACGTCTCTCCAGCAGTCGGGTATGTTCTTCTTGATCTCTCTTGTCCTTCTTGTGCTTGGCGAGTACATCTTACATATGGTCAGCCTGTCTAATGAAGGCCCGCTTTATCACGTGGGGCAAGAGTTCACTAGCGCTCGCATTACTCGGCGTGAAAAATTGAATATCGAGGAAGTAGCATTAACAGTGCCAGCTGCACTCGACACAAAACTTGAACGAAACCCTTGATGACATCAACAGATATAAATCATGATGCTATTATTATTGGCGGTGGGTTTTACGGGGCAGCCATTGCTATTTACCTCGCTAAACAGCGTGGATTTAAGCGTGTTGTCCTAATAGAGCGCGAAGCAGGACTTCTCCGCCGTGCCTCTTACAACAATCAGGCTCGTGTTCACAACGGTTATCACTATCCACGCAGTTTTACGACTGCGTATCGAAGTCGGGTCAACTTACCCAAATTCGTACGTGACTGGCCTGCTGCCGTTACGCAAGACTTTACCAAACTTTATGCGATTGCTCGCCGCAATTCTAAGGTAACTGCCAAGCAATTCGTACGCTTCTGCAAGGAGATCGGCGCAAAAATTGAGCCAGTAGAACCGGCACTGCGAGCATTATTTGAACCGCGTTTAATTGAAGATGTATTTCTGGTTGAAGAATATGCTTTTGATTCGAAAAAGTTGGCGAGTTGGGCTGTGAAAGAGTTGCAAGATTGTGGCGTGCAGATCCGTCTTCAAACGCGTGTAACGGCAATCTCAAGCGGACCAAATCAAATATTGCAGGTTGCCTTAAAACCAGAAGGCGGATCTGAAGAATTGCTCACGAGTCGTTATGTATTCAACTGCACCTACAGTGGGCTTAATCAATTTAAGGGTGATTTTGCTGGAACTCAAACAGGCCTCAAGCAGGAAATCACTGAGATGGCGCTAATGCAGTTGCCGCCTGCACTTCAAGACTTGGGGCTCACGGTAATGGATGGCCCTTTTTTCTCGATGATGCCGTTTCAAGCGCGTGGCTTGCATACACTCTCCCATGTTCGTTACACCCCGCACATGCACTGGAAAGACGAACAAGGCATAGACCCTTACCAAAAGCTCAATCAGTATGACCGTGCAACGCGAGTCGATCGTATGGTCAGAGATGTGGGGCGTTATCTCCCTGCGGTGTTGGATGCTAAGTATGTTGACTCGTTATTCGAGATCAAAACTGTTCTTGTGAAAAATGAGGGTGATGACGGTAGACCCATTTTGTTTGAGAAGCACACAGAATTACCAGGTTGTTACTCCGTGCTGGGTGGAAAAATTGATAATATTTATGATGTTTTGGAAAAATTAGATGGCGAATCATTTGTGCTAGTTGAGACTACAGTGTGATATTAGGTAATGGGCTAATTACTAATGCTTTTATGCAGTCTGTTTTGGCTGAGAGTCAAAATATAGTTATTTTTGCTTCCGGCGTTTCAAGCTGCTGTGAAGCTCGCACGGAAGAATTTAAGTGAAAATGAAAACTGTTGTTTGATGCGCCAGCAAAAAAATATTATTTTGCTTTAGTTCCTGCGTCGACGGATCCTCTAAACACTAAATTCGCCATGCGTGGTACATAAAAATGAAATGAGATTGTCTGAGGGAACCCAAGCTTTCGATTGCTGCAGGTCGTTGGTAACACAATGACTCCCAATGCCTAACGAATAAGGTTAGATCGT
>DFBC01000013.1:4889-5035 GCA_002367235.1 Cellvibrionales bacterium UBA3090 | reverse complement strand
AAAGGAAATTTTTAGAGATGCCCTGAATTAATACGGCTAGAGCACGAGGCTAACCCCATGAGTCACTTATTAGATCGCTTACAATTTTTCAATAAAAAACAATCCGAATTTTCTAACGGCCACGGTGAAGTGAGCAATGAAAGCCG
>DFBC01000013.1:0-4812 GCA_002367235.1 Cellvibrionales bacterium UBA3090 | reverse complement strand
CGCTGGCAGCACGATAAAGTGGTGCGCTCCACTCACGGCGTTAACTGCACTGGCTCATGTAGCTGGAAGATTTATGTAAAAAATGGCTTGATCACCTGGGAAACTCAGCAGACCGATTACCCCAGAACCCGGCCAGATTTGCCCAACCATGAGCCTCGCGGTTGTCCTCGTGGGGCCAGTTATTCCTGGTATATATACAGTGCTAACCGCCTGAAATATCCCAAGGTACGTAAACCTCTGCTAAAACTATGGCGAACCTTGCGGCGGGATCTAGAACCGGTAGATGCTTGGGAAGCCATTGTTGAAAACCCTGAGCGTGCGAAATCTTATAAAACAAAACGCGGCATGGGTGGTTTCATTCGCTCCTCATGGCAAGAAGTAAATGAAATTATTGCTGCATCCAATGTGTATACAGCAAAGAAATACGGGCCGGATCGTATTCTTGGCTTCTCCCCTATTCCCGCTATGTCCATGGTGTCTTACGCAGCAGGCTCACGTTACCTTTCATTGATTGGTGGCGTCAGTATGAGTTTTTACGATTGGTACTGTGATTTACCCCCCTCGTCTCCCATGGTTTGGGGAGAGCAGACCGATGTTCCGGAATCTGCAGACTGGTATAACTCTAATTATATTATTGCCTGGGGTTCGAATGTTCCACAGACTCGCACACCCGATGCCCACTTCTTTACCGAAGTCCGGTATAAAGGCGCAAAAACCGTTTCCATTACGCCTGATTATTCCGAAGTTGCCAAACTCACTGACCTTTGGCTGAACCCAAAACAAGGCACTGATGCTGCACTAGGCATGGCGTTTGGTCACGTCATATTAAAAGAATTCCACCTCGATAAACCCAGCGACTATTTCCTTGAATATGTACGCAAGTACACCGACTCCCCCATGCTGGTGCTTTTAGAGGATACGGATGGCGGATATAAACCAACACGTTTCTTGCGTGCCTCTGACTTAGTCGGCCAGCTTGATCAGGAAAATAACCCCGAATGGAAAACCATCGCCATAGATGATGATGGCAGCCTCGTTTCACCGACAGGTTCCATCGGCTACCGCTGGGGCCAACAAGGGAAGTGGAATATTGAAGAAAAAGAAGGCGGCTCTGGAAAAGAAACGACTCTCAAATTAAGTTTAATAAACGGTGCCGATGCCTCCGTACCCGTCGGCTTCCCCTACTTTGGATCAGTCGAACATGAACACTTCAACCATGTTGAAGGTGAAGATATACAATTCCGGCATGTACCCTTTCAGTCGGTAGAATTAGCCGATGGTAAACAAGCAAAAGTTGCAACGGTTTACGACTTATTAATCGGCAACTACGCCATTGATCGAGGCCTCGGTGGAAACAACGTTGCTTCCGATTACGACGATGCCAGCACACCCTTCACGCCAGCATGGCAAGAAAAAATTACCGGCGTCAGTCGCGAAAAAGTCATCCAGGTTGCCAGAGAGTTTGCCGACACCGCTGACAAAACTCACGGTAAATCCATGGTCATTGTCGGTGCGGCAATGAATCACTGGTATCACATGGATATGAACTATCGTGGCCTCATCAATATGTTAATGATGTGCGGCTGCGTTGGACAATCCGGTGGAGGCTGGGCGCATTATGTCGGCCAGGAAAAACTACGGCCTCAAACAGGCTGGTTACCGCTAGCATTTGGATTGGACTGGGCCAAACCGCCACGGCAAATGAATTCCACATCATTTTTCTATAACCACAGTTCTCAGTGGCGACATGAAAAAATGAGCATCCATGAGGTGCTGAGCCCGCTCGCCGATAAGAATCATTTTCCTGAGCACATGATTGACTATAACGTTCGTGCCGAGCGCATGGGCTGGTTACCCTCCGCCCCTCAGCTTGGGCGAAATCCGCTGGATATCGTTAAAGAAGCCGAACAAAAAAATGTCGATGTAAAAGATTACGTGGTTGACCAACTCAAGAATGGCCAACTGAATTTTGCATGTGATGCCCCAGACAGCCCTGAGAATTTTCCACGCAACCTGTTCATATGGCGATCCAACTTATTGGGCTCCTCCGGCAAAGGCCATGAGTACATGCTGAAGTACCTGCTGGGCACCAAAAATGGCGTTCAATGTGAAGACCTTGGCAAAGACGGCGGCCCTAAACCTACTGAAGTAGAGTGGGTCGAAGACGGGGCGGAAGGCAAGCTTGATTTAGTTGTCACATTAGACTTCAGAATGTCCTCGACCTGCATGTATTCCGATATCGTTTTGCCAACAGCCACGTGGTATGAAAAAGATGACTTAAATACCTCCGACATGCACCCCTTTATTCACCCCCTATCAAAAGCCACTGACCCGGCATGGGAGGCCAGAAGCGATTGGGATATTTACAAAGGCATTGCGAAAACATTTTCTGAATTAACTGAAGGGCATTTGGGTGTTGAGAAAGATGTGGTGACCGTGCCAATGCTACATGACACCCCAGGAGAACTAGCCCAACCCTTCGAGGTGAAGGATTGGAAAAAAGGCGAATGCGACCCGATACCAGGCAAAACCATGCCCAACATCATGGTGGTGGAACGGGACTACCCAAACACCTATAAAAAATTCACCTCCCTTGGGCCACTGCTCGCAAAAGCAGGCAATGGCGGAAAAGGCATATCCTGGAATACGGAAGATGAAGTAAAGTTTTTAACCGAACTGAATAAACCGGTTACTGACGAAGGTGTCAGCAAGGGGCAAGCCAAAATTGAAACCGCCATTGATGCAGCAGAAGTTGTTCTATCACTCGCCCCGGAAACCAATGGCCACGTCGCCGTTAAAGCTTGGGCAGCCCTAGAAAAACTAACGGGTCGCGATCACCAGCACTTAGCCCTCGGCAAAGAACACGAAAGCATCCGTTTTCGGGATATACAAGCGCAGCCACGTAAAATCATTTCATCCCCCACCTGGTCGGGCTTGGAAGATGAACATGTAAGCTATAACGCCGGCTATACCAATGTTCACGAATATATCCCTTGGCGAACCATCACCGGCCGCCAACAATTTTATCAAGACCACCTGTGGATGCAGGCCTTCGGCGAACAGTTCGTCTCCTATCGGCCTCCGATAGACACACGAACGATCAGTTCGATAAAAAACAAAAAGCCCAACGGTAATAAAGAGATTGTATTGAACTGGATTACCCCGCACCAAAAATGGGGTATCCACAGTACCTATTCAGACAACTTGCACATGCTCACCCTTTCACGAGGAGGCCCCATCACCTGGATCAGCGAGGTTGATGCCAAAGCCGCAGGCATTGAAGATAACGACTGGATAGAAATCTTCAATGTGAATGGCGCTATCGCCTGCCGCGCAGTGGTCAGCCAACGGGTGAACCACGGTATGGCCATGATGTACCACGCACAGGAGCGAATTGTGAATGTACCCGGCTCAGAAGTCACCGGCACGCGAGGTGGCCACCACAACTCGGTCACCCGGGTCGTTATGAAACCCACCCATATGATTGGCGGCTATGCACAACAATCCTGGGGATTTAATTATTACGGCACCGTAGGATGTAATCGCGATGAATTCGTTGTGGTTCGTAAAATGGATAAAGTCGACTGGCTCGATGGCCCTGATGGCGATGCACTACCCCAACCCTTACCCCAAGACGTATAGGAGTCAACTGATATGAAAATTAGATCCCAAGTTGGCATGGTCTTAAACCTGGATAAGTGCATAGGTTGTCATACCTGCTCAATCACTTGTAAAAATGTTTGGACATCCCGAGAGGGAATGGAATACGCCTGGTTTAACAATGTTGAAACCAAACCGGGCATTGGTTATCCCAAAGAATGGGAAAATCAGGACAAATGGAACGGCGGCTGGAAAAGAAATAATAGCGGCTCAATTCAACCTCGAATTGGCGGTAAATTTCGTGTCTTGGCCAATATTTTCGCCAACCCCGACCTTCCCGAAATTGACGACTATTACGAGCCCTTCGATTTTGACTATCAACACCTACACACTGCGCCATTAGGCGACCACCAGCCCACGGCGCGGCCGCGTTCTGTCATCACCGGCAAACGCATGGAAAAAATAAACTGGGGGCCAAACTGGGAAGAGATTCTCGGCACCGAGTTTGCGAAACGCTCTAAAGATAAAAACTTCGATAATATTCAAAAGGATATTTACGGCCAGTTTGAAAATACATTTATGATGTATTTGCCGCGCTTATGCGAGCATTGTCTAAACCCTTCTTGCGCGGCATCCTGCCCCAGTGGCGCGATTTACAAACGCGAAGAAGACGGCATCGTCCTGATTGATCAGGAGAAATGCCGCGGCTGGCGGATGTGTGTCTCGGGCTGTCCCTACAAAAAGATCTACTACAACTGGCAGAGCGGCAAATCCGAGAAATGCACCNNCAAACGCGAAGAAGACGGCATCGTATTAATCGACCAAGAAAAATGCCGCGGTTGGCGAATGTGCGTATCAGCCTGCCCCTACAAAAAAATATACTACAACTGGAAATCAGGGAAATCTGAAAAGTGTATTTTTTGCTACCCAAGAATTGAATCCGGTATGCCAACGGTTTGCGCAGAAACCTGCGTGGGTCGTATCCGCTATTTAGGGGTTTTACTTTATGATGCTGATCGAATCTCTGAAGTCGCGTCGGTTGCTTCCGAGCAAGACCTGTATGAGCGACAGCTAGAAATATTTCTCGACCCCAATGATCCAGAAGTTATCAAACAAGCACTCAGCGATGGCGTTCATCAAAGCGTCATCGATTCCGCACAGCAGTCTCCTGTATACAAGCTCGCCTGTGACTGGAAGCTCGCCTTACCACTC
>DFBC01000120.1 GCA_002367235.1 Cellvibrionales bacterium UBA3090 | reverse complement strand
GCACGACGAATGGATCCAAATCTGGTTTGACATCTTTGTGAAAGAAACCTAGCCTCTATTCGTAGTTAAAGCAAAGGAATTGCTATGTATAATCAATCAAAGAAGAACATTCATCAGCCATTTTCAATCCTCCGTAGTTTTATTGCAGTTTTTCTTCTTTCAATATTGGCTGGATGTGATTTTGACAGCTTGCTTAATCCATCTTTGCAATGGGCTGTAATTGATCAAGGTAAAGTTACCTCGGAACTTACCAAGTTAGCTTCTCAGCAAAACCCTTTTCCAGAAGGGTCAAAAAATGACGAACTACTGAATATCGACAAGCGAAATATAGAGCGACAGATCAGGAATCTCAGAACCCAAGTAAAAGATCGATGCATGAAGATTGAGCAAGAAAAAATTGATACTACAAAATCACAATCATCAGACCGGATCCGTATAATAACTCCTGGTATAGCTTATGACCGCTCTAGCGCTTATGCAAAATGCGAGTCAAAAGTCGCAGAAGACCCTTTAATTAGAGATTTAACCAAAAAACAAACTGAGATAAATCACTTCTTTAAGCAGAAAGCTATGCATAAAAGAAAGGTTCAAGGGGCTGTTAGTGCTTATCTAAAATTGATACTCAAAGAAAGGTTCGAAGATGAATTCGACCTTGTTCTTCTAAAGAGAGATGGAATCGTGCTGTATAACAAATCTAATATTGTTATAGATGTAACGGATAAATTGCTCGAACATATTTCTTCATCAGAACCTAAAATCCCGGTGGAGTAGAATGTAGGCCGTCCATCCCAAGTCAGGACAATATGGCAAAGTAAAATGTGGCGAAGTGAAAGGGAGCAAAGCGGCTAAATCGCAATAAACACCGCCTTGATCTTGGGCTTATTGATAGTATTAACTCCGGGTTCTTGTCCGGCCTTTTTTCGGCGTTCTAGCCTTAGCTCGCCCCTTCGGGGTACGACTCTGGGGAGGTAAACCCGTATGCTGTGTGAGTCCGCGTCGCCCTCTCTTGGCTTGTTGCTGCTTACCTTTCAGTTCTGCCTCTTCTGAGGGTACTAGCTGGTGTTTGCCACTACCAATCAGTTTAGCCAAACCTGCTTTCTTCAAGGCATCGCGTACTAAGGCCCAGTTATCCGGGTCATGGTAGCGAAGTAAGGCTTTGTGCAATGTACGCTGTGCTTTGGTTTTCGCGCTGAAAATTTTATCGCTTTTGTACTTCACCTTTTTCAGCGGATTTCGCTCGGCGTGATACATTGCCGTAGCGGAACACATGGGTGACGGGTAGAAGTTCTGTACCTGATCTACCCGAAATTCATTCTGCTTTAACCAGACGGCCAGGTTGATCATATCTTCATCGGTGGTGCCGGGGTGTGCCGAAATAAAATAGGGAATTAAATACTGCTCTTTACCCGCTTCTTTAGAATACTTATCGAACATTTTTTTGAAGCGGTCATAGGTGCCCATACCCGGCTTCATCATCATCGACAAGGGACGCTCTTCAGTATGTTCCGGCGCAATTTTTAAATAGCCTCCCACATGGTGGGTGACCAGTTCTTTGACATACTCCGGGTCTTCCACCGCCAGGTCGTAACGCAGTCCCGAGGCAATGGCCACGCGTTTCACACCGGGAACCGCTCTGGCGCGTCGATAGAGTTGAGTCGTAGGGCTATGATCGGTAATCAGGTTTTTGCAGATCCCCGGGAACACACAGGAGGGACGACGGCAGCTCTCTTCAATTTCCTTACTCTTGCAAGTCAGTTGATACATATTGGCTGTGGGGCCGCCCAAATCCGAGATCGTTCCGGTAAATCCAGGCACCATATCCCGAATTTTTTCGACTTCACTGATGATGGAGTCTTCCGAGCGGCTTTGAATAATCCGCCCTTCGTGCTCGGTAATAGAACAAAAGGTACAACCGCCAAAACAGCCCCGCATAATATTGATGGAGAAGCGGATCATTTCGTAGGCGGGGATTTTTGCATCGCCGTATACCGGATGTGGCACACGTTGGTAGGCATGATCGAACACCCAGTCCATCTCGTCGGTTTCCAGAGGAATCGGCGGCGGATTTACCCAAAGTTCGTGAATACCGTGACGCTGCACCAATACCCGGGCATTACCGGGATTGGTTTCTTTGTGAAACACCCGAGATGCATGGGCATAAAGCACCGGGTCGTTTCTGAGCTTTTCGTAGGACGGCAAGCGGATATAGGTTTGCTCTTCAGTTGAAGCTACCACCTCTGAACTGGGCAGGATGGTAACCACCTGGGGAGCATCGGCATCGCCAGTAACTGAATTATTAGTCGCACCGGATGCACAGCTCGCGGGGTCTTGTTGATCGGTTCGCTGATAGGGGCTTAGCAGTGCGTCTATCTTGCCCGGCGTATCGATGCGGGTGGAGTCGATTTCTCGCCAACCCTCAGGAACAGTTTTACGAATAAACGCCGTTCCCCGGATATCAGTAATATCTGAAATCTTCTCCCCGCCAGCAATGCGATGGGCAAGATCAATAATTGCCCGCTCTGCATTACCATAGAGCAGGATATCGGCGGTGGAATCCACCAAGACAGAACGACGAACGGAATCAGACCAATAGTCGTAATGAGCCAGTCGGCGCAAGCTCGCTTCAATACTACCAATCACCAACGGTACATGTTTATAGGCTTCTTTACAGCGCTGGGAATAAACTGTGACAGCACGATCTGGGCGTTTACCCCCTTCATTGTGGGGTGTATAAGCATCATCATGCCGCACACGACGATCTGCCGTATAGCGGTTGATCATCGAGTCCATGTTGCCGGCTGTTACACCAAAAAATAAGTTTGGTTTACCAAGCCCCATAAAGGCATCTTTTGATTGCCAATCTGGCTGAGCAATTATACCCACTCTAAAGCCTTGCGCTTCAAGTACACGGCCAATTACCGCCATACCAAAACTAGGGTGATCAACATA
>DFBC01000113.1:4460-4695 GCA_002367235.1 Cellvibrionales bacterium UBA3090 | reverse complement strand
ATATGGCCAGACCATTACGCATAGGACTTCCAGCACGCCCTAAAATTATAATTTTCTCTGATAGATGGAGGGAGTCTTATAATTTTAAGGGTGTCCCTCTTGATTCTCATAATTGATCAGATGTTGATAAGTGATCTTTTTAACTGACCGGATTCTATAAGATTTCAGGAAGGCTTTAAATTCATTCAGACAGATGGTTAAAGCCTGGATAGAACGCGCCGAGAAATCGGCCAAC
>DFBC01000113.1:0-4388 GCA_002367235.1 Cellvibrionales bacterium UBA3090 | reverse complement strand
AGATGGGGTATCATCGGCTTTCCTGAAAGGTAAACAAAATGGGATTTTTTAATAGATTTATATCTCTTTTATAGAAGAGTTATGAAAACTCATCTGAATGTGAAAGAATAAATGATAAATCGAATACATAAAACATTTTTCCCATTTTGTTTACGATCATTTAGGGTGCAAGAAACTGGCTACAATACCGATGGAGCATGATGCCACCTCCTTGTCGCGCCATAGCTTTTCAGCGAGGGCGGACTGTTAATCATGCTCCATCATTAAACACCCATTAATAAAACCTAAAAACTGCACACAAATTTTAAAAGGCTTAAATAAAAATAATTATATTAGACTGTTAGCATATAAAGCGTGTGTTTTGTAGTACATCATATTGCTGAGTATTAGAATAGAAGAAATTTTTAAAATTTGTGCCCTTCGGGATTGCCTCTTTGACCGCATCTTCTGTGTTGCAGGGCGTTTGCAGTAGTTTACTACGGCTGCACACCCTGCGCCTTGAAGCTACGGGCAAATAAGCAATTGCAGATTTTAGGTAAAAGGCAAACTGCGATAACTGCGGGGTTTGTTGTTTATGTGGAGATAACACTTGTGCATTTATCATTATTGATATATCTTATTATAAATCAAACAATTAAGGAATATCATCATGGCAACGATAACCGTGGAAATTGAAGACTCCAAAGCCATTATTCTTAGAGAAAAAGCTCGAAAATTTGGTCTTTTGCCTGATCAATTCGTAACGGCATCTATTGAGGATCTCATTTCACAGCCTGATCCAGATTTCGAAATAGCAATGCGCAAAGTACTGTCAAAGAATAAAGAGCTTTACAAACGACTATCCTAATGCGCTACCTTTCCTTATCAGAAGTTCTTGAACTCCATGAAAGGATAATCTCATCTTCAGGTGGCTCACATGGCGTTCGCGATATCAAAGCACTTAAATCTTCTGTCAATCAACCTCGTCTTACCTTCGATCAAAAGGACCTCTATCCTGGTATTTGAGAGCGGACATGAAAATTGATGGAGGCATAGCCAGGTTAAATGATGGACCCTTGAAAACATCAGATGGGAGTCACGCTTTGGACTGACTGGATTTATCAGGCATGAGTTAGAGGGTTTGAATAAATATGAAGAAGAGGGAAACAGCCATGCTTTTGCTGTTTCCCTCTGAGGCATCATTCAATGCTATCGTAAGCATTATGAGGCGATTGTCTCCCTGGGCAGCAATGATTACCTGGGAAGATGTTTGCGTCGAGATGGGGACCCTGTCGGTGATAATAATTGAAAAAATAACGATTCATCAATGCGCGTCAGGTTTTGTTCAGCGGCGGCAGCAAGCAGCTCGGCGGCCATCTGGTTGATCACGCGCAGGTTGTTGGCAGCATGCGCTGACAAAGTACAAATTAGTTCATCGGTCATCAATTGGGCATTGCCTGCCTGATCGAGTGCAAAGCGCAGATAATCCTGCAGCTGTTCAGGCGAAAGCGGTACGAGCACAAGCCGAGGGCCGATACGGCTTCCAAGGGGTAGCAGATCGGCAGACCTGAACCGTTCGGGCAGGCGAGTATCGCCACACAGAATGGTAAACAGCAGGCTTTGGGAGTCAAAGTGGTGACTTTGCAGCAGGCGCAATTCGGTCAGGCAATCGACGGAGACCTGCTGGGCCTCGTCGATAAGCAGTACCGGGCGCAGCAATGTGGACTGGCAGTGCGTTTGCCACTTTGAGCGCAGGGCCTTGAAACCGCCGTAACGGTTGGCCGGTGATAAGCCAACATTGAACAGCTCGCCCAGTTCCCGGTAAAAGTCTCCCAGAGAACTCTGAGGCCGCTGCATGACACCGACGGTGAGGTCCGGGACCTGTTCGAGCCGATGGGCGATTTGTTGTAGGGTTTTGCTTTTGCCAAGCCCTGGGTCACCGGTAATCAGGGCAAAGCCGCCTTGGGCTGCCATGGTTTGGACACGCGACCAAAAGTGCTCGGTGCCGGGTATCGCAAACAGCGCTTCGGGCGGCAGATCGGGTAGAAAGGGGTTGTATTTAAGGCCATAAAGGCTGCGGATATCGGTATTATTCATGGGTGATTTCCTCCTTGGGCAGGTAGGCCGGCGGCAAGCCGGTGGCGGCGTAATCGGCGAGCCACTTGCGCAGCAGGGCTGGCATGGGGTCGGCCGGTAAGGGCTGATCCGTTTCAGGCGTATTGTCTGTACCGATGGTCCGGCGGATGCCCGAAGCGTTTTTGGCTTTGTCCTGGGGTAAAAGGCGCGCCAAGACAGCGTCGGTATCTGGATCGACCAGGGTTATCTGGCTTTTGTCCCAGCTGGGGGCGCGCAATATCACCGAACGCAGGTGCGCAAAACGAGCGGGCAGTTCGTAGCGGATGCCGTCGAATACGACGGTGGCATCACTGCGCCGCGGGCTTCTGCGGATCCGGCGGGTGAAGGCCAGACGCAGAAAGTCACTATCGGGCGTCGGCCGGCCGACATCGGGACCGGCAAGCATGCGCTGCAACGGGGTTGTTTTGATTTCCCTGTGCAATCTGCGGTGGTAGTCCTGCTCGATCCAGGCCTGGGCCGCCTTATTGACAAAGGATAGTTTCAAGTTTTCGACCCCGCGCAAAAGTTCCAAGAGGCGGCTTTCCAACTGGCCCCAGAAGACCTCCTGCTTTCCGTTTTGGTAGGGTGAATAGGGCAAGGTCGTTTTGTGGTCAATCGCCAGCCGCTGCAGGCCCTGGCGGGTTTCTTCCGCAAGCATCGCCGCGCCGTTGTCGGTCATCAAGGCCCGTGGCAGCCCGCGTTTCATAAAGGCTTGTGTCAGGCCGTGTACCAGGCACTCGGCGGTTTCGGCCAGGTACAGCTGCAGGTGGCAGCACAGCCGGGAGCGGTCATCGAGGATAGCCAGGGCCATCGGACGATGCCATCGGCCGGATGCATCCAAGATGCCGATTTTGGCCTGGTGAAAATCCAGATGCCAGAGGCCATGGACGTGGGAGACTTCAAAGCTGCGCACCTCGCGGCGATCGAGGCGTTCAGCTGCCCGTTGCTGCCCGCAGGTTGGCTTTGCTGGTTCACGGGTGCGTAACCAGCCATTATCTTTCATGCAACGCAGCACGGTCTTGTAGCTGGGCACCGGTTTAAGTTGCGGTTGCTCCTGGGCCATGGCCACCAAGTTGTCATAATGCAACTGACCGTTCCAACGGCGATGGACCTGGTACTGGGTTTTTAGGGCTGCCAACAGTACATCGGACATTGACCAGCGGATACCTGCGTCCGACCGGATCTTGCGACCTAAAGTAGCGATCGGATCCGCAGCCGCCCTGGCCTTGTAATACCACCGCTCGATGGTCGATGACCCGATACAGATCCGGCGGTTGGGATCAATGGGGTGCTGATAGTTTTTCCCGGCCAATCGTCCGAGGGCCTGTTGCAGTTGCCCTTTTGGCGGTGGACAGGACAACAGCCCACCGATCACCGAAAATCGGAACTGGGCCCAGCGCTGCCACATGGGCACTTGAGGTTCGCTCATGGAATTTCTCCTTTCGGTTCGCTGCCACTGACCTTCGTCATGAAGGTAATCAGGGTCGAACTCATGGTCGTATCCATGTAGCGTATTTTTTCAGCTTTGACAGCCGTCCATCTTTTGCGTGAAGCAGCGACCGATGCCAAATACCTCGGTGATCGTGACTATTACGGCCCCAAGGCAAGGGCCTGCAAACAGTTGGTCAGAGCCTTCACGGGGTCCCTACAGGCGGAGTAAAACCTTTGCAGCAGGGCCGCAGGCAACTGATCCGAGACAATCGGCGGCATCAGATGCCCGGACAAACGCCGGTAACCGATACTTTGAGCAAAAAGGTCTCTAAAGTAACGTTGCCAACGCTTGACGGTTGAACGCCATACGCCGCAAAACCCCTTGAGCCGCTCCAAGGTGACGGCCGGATTTGTTCCTTGGCGAAGGGCACTGATTATCAGCAGGACCGGTGCCCAGTAAACCCGGCGGCCCCAGAAACGCACCGATGGTGGCAGCACCCGACGCCGGCAACCCGGCCGGCCACAGCACAGGCTGAAGCGAGTCTCAAAAGCCTCATCAAGATCAGGGGGGCCACCCCGAGGTTTTCGCTGGTAATGCGCACAGTGCAGCGGCCCCCCACAAAAGGGCAGCCCCTGGCACGTGTCTGCTCGGCCAGGTCCAAGTCTATTTTGTAAAGAAGGGAAAATAAAGATTTGCGAGTGAGGACTTTAAGTGGTATCATATTTTCTGCCATTTATGGTTATTGTGGCAGGAGCCCCCTACAACGGTCTGGCCAAAGAATGCGAGGGGGCTCCATCTCTTTTCCCTCGCTGTTCTCGTCTATTTTTAATCATTTTTCCATCATTTTTTTTGAGCGTGCTCA
>DFBC01000100.1 GCA_002367235.1 Cellvibrionales bacterium UBA3090 | reverse complement strand
TACACCGCGAAAGTGGCAGCCCGGAAAATATTATATTTGCCACACCCGGCAGTTTTGACCGAGACCAACTGTCTATCGTGCTGGGGTTAGCCAAAGCCTCACCGTTTAAAACCCTCGGGCTGGTCGATTCAGCAGTAGCCGCCGCCAGTCAATCCAGTCTCAGCGGACAGTTGCTGCATTTGGACATACAACTCCATCAGCTGGTACTCACCCGGCTCGCCGCAGATAATCACATAGAACGCTTACAGGTTGAGGTTATTGCAGATATTGGACTGAAAACTTTTTACGATAATTGGGCGCGCTATATCGCCAACCAATTTATTCAGCAGTATCGCTATGACCCTCTTCATACCGCGGAGGGTGAACAGCAGCTCTACGACTTGCTACCCACCTGGCTCGAACAGATCAACGGGGATCAGGAGTTGGCTGTTTCTCTGGATAGCCCTCAAGGTCGTTACCGCCTGAGCCTCAACCGAAATGACCTTCTTGCCAGCAGTGGCGCAAAACTTGATCAGCTGCAACAAAAACTCAGCAACATTCGGGTTGAAGGTGAGACGCTTATCGCCAGTCATAGAACCAAGCTGTTACCCGGCCTTGCAGAGCAGCTGGGATTAGTGAACACACTGCCAGATAACGCGGCCATTCAGGGTTGTCTCAATAACCTTGAGAGCATTGCGGACAGCGGAGAAAATATTCACTTTATTACCCGGCTGCCGAATTTACTGAGCGCCAGTGAAGCAACCGACATTACCGCGGATCAAGCAGATAATGATCACACAGCGGCCGCCCCAACACACATCCTTTACCAACATCGGGCTCAGGCCATTGGCAATTTACTGTATATCCATCGCGATAATGAGCGATTAAGTTTTTCCCAGAAACAACCTAGTGGCATCGCTCTTTACCTTGATAACGGCAAGCTATACCTCCAATCCGAACAGCCAGATGTACCCACCTCTGACAAAGCCCGCCCGCTGGTAGCTGGCGATATCATTAAGGTCGGCACACAGTCATTGCAACTCATCGAGGTGAGCTGAGTTGCCCCGTTACAAGCGAAGAATCACTACTTTCAGCCTGTCATTTCTCGACATTATGGCCTGTGGTTTTGGCGCGGTAACGCTGCTCTTTCTGATTCTCAAACATGATGCAACGGCGGTTGAATCGGCCGACCCGTTTTTAGTCGCTGAAACTAATTTGCTGCAGGAAGAAATCCAACTAGGCGAAACCGAATTGGTTGCACTGAGAAACAGCTTGAAGGAATTGGAAAAAACCTATGTAGAAGCTCAGGGGCTCTCCAAACGCGTCCTGGCAAAAACCGAGGAAGCACGTCGCGAATTAAGTGCGCAGCCCGACCCCAATCAGGAAATCGAATTACTCCGCAAACAAGTTCAAGAGCTGGAAGAAGAAACCGCCAAACTCGAAGAACAAGGCAATGACGAAGATGTCAGGCGTTTTGTCGGAGAAGGTGAACGCCAATACCTCACTGGCCTCAAGCTCGGTGGCCGGCGCATCATGATTTTGGTCGACACCTCCGCCAGCATGCTGTCCGACTCCATCGTCAATGTCATTCGCCGTCGCAATATGAGCGACGCGGTAAAACGCAAGTCGGCAAAATGGCAGCGGGCAATTCGCACCACTGAATGGCTGGTGGCACAGCTGCCTCAGGAAAGTCAGTATCAAATTTATACCTTTAATACTTCCGCCCAAGCTGTTGGCGGCGATGATGGCGTCTGGCGCAATACGGCTGACAGAGCGGGGCTAGACAAAGCCATCAAAGCGCTAGAGCGAAGTGTGCCCAATGGTGGCACCAGCCTGATTAATGCCTTTGCAGCACTGGGAGATTTTGATAGCCGACCCGACAACCTGTTCCTTATCACCGATGGCCTGCCCACCCAGGGACAAAACTCCCCCAGAGGCAGCACGATTTCCGGACGGGAGCGCATCAAGCTTTTCCAGAAAGCTGTCGAAGCGCTGCCACGAAGGGTGCCGGTTAATGTGTTGCTGTTCCCAATGGAGGGCGATCCTGCCGCCGCTGCCAGCTTCTGGCAATTGGCACTCTCGAGCAACGGATCATTTATGAGCCCATCGAGGGACTGGCCGTGAATCAGAAGAGGCGGAGAGAACGGCGGCATACCGCTGAAATCAGCATCTCTTTTCTCGATGTCATTAGCTGTGGTTTTGGGGCTATCGTGCTGTTACTGCTGATCGCCAAAACGGTGGAGTCCACGGCATTTGAAACCGTGGAACAACCTTTGGAAGGCAGTGTTGCCGAGCTGCAGCAACAATTGTTCCAAATCCGGGGGGAAACGACCACCCTCAACCGCACACTTAAATCCCGGGAAGAACAGCTTTCTGACATTCGTCTACGGATCGCAAAACTGCAGCAAGAACTGGCGAGCGTCCGACGACAAAAGGATGCTGTTGCCCAGGTTGATACCACTGAAAAAGACAAACTAACGTTGGCTCAACAAATTCTCACAGAAGAAATGGAACGGCTGTTAGCCAGTCAAAACAGGAAGGATAACCAACTCATAGGGGGCATCCCCGTAGACAGTGAATACATTGTTTTCATTATTGATACCTCTGGCAGTATGTTCAATTTTGCCTGGCCACGCGTTCAACAGGAGATGATCAACATCCTTAATATCTACCCCCGCGTAAAGGGAATTCAAGTGATGAATGATATGGGGGATTATATGTTTTCAAGTTATCGGGGAAGATGGATTCCAGACACCCCTGCCCGCCGAAAAGCCATTGTAAATCGTCTTGCCAGCTGGACTCCTTTTAGCAACTCCAGTCCGGTTGAAGGGGTTCAGCAAGCCATTCGACGATTCTATGCCTCCGACAAGAAGATCAGTCTTTATGTGTTTGGCGATGACTTTACCGGCAATTCAATCGCACAGGTACTGGACACCGTAGATAAGATCAACCGCAAGCGGAGTGGCAATCGATTGGTGCGCATTCACACCATTGGCTTCCCGGTCCACTTTCAAGTTCAAGGCGGCAACCTCCAAACGGCAACTCGATTTGCCGCACTCATGCGAGAGTTGAGCTATCGTAATAATGGAACCTTTGTCGGCCTTTCGGGCCTCAAATAAGAGGCGCTAAGTCATGGACTCAAATAAATGGAACAAATGAAAAAAACACGCTTTATTTTGATACCTCGGCTGACACTGGTTATAGCGTCTATATTGCTAGCAGCCTGCTCAACCAATGTCACGGTCACAGGGGACTATCCCTCGGCCCTGACCCGGTCAATGCCCTATCATGTGGGGTTGGTGCTAGATGACAGCTTCACCAACTACACTTATGAAAGCGGGGAAGAGCAAGACGTCAACATGGCTTTGGGAAAATCTCAAACCAAGCTGTTTAATCAAATATTCAGCGATATGTTCAGCCGCTCATCCCAACTACAAACAGCATCCAACGCCCCGGCACAAAACATAGACTTAATAGTGGTTCCCCATGTGGAAGAGGTGCAGTTGGCCATGCCCTTTGAAACTCGCCTCAATGTATTTGAAGTGTGGCTAAAATATAACCTGCAAGTTTTTAACCGCGAGGGAGAGCCCATTGCCGACTGGCTGATGAGCGCTTATGGAAAAACCCAGACCCGCTTTCTGAAATCGGAAGAGGAAGCTCTGGATCAAGCCACGACGGCCGCCTTGAGGGACGCTGGCGTAAAACTGATTATTGGCTTTAAAAGAGTGCCGGAAATTCGTGACTGGCTTGAGGCCCATCCGGAATCAACGCCATTGGCGCAGCGTGGTAGCCAGTGATGACCAATACTCGCCTACTTCGGTTTTACCGACCCGCTTGCCTGGCATTGCTTGCACTGCTGTCGCTCACGGCCTGCTCCACATCAACAATCATCGATGAATACCGGGTCACCGATGCCTCTCTGGAGCTGGGTAATGGCGAGCAAGTGGTCATTATGGGTCGGCGTCATGCCGGAGAGTATGAAACGGAGCCAGACTTTATTAACTGCATCGGCAACAAGCTGGCCACCAAAGGAAAACTGAAGGTTATGCCGGAACAGGTATTCCTCGACAGCTTCTACCCTTGGTTTGAGCCGAGAGTCGCACCGCTAAAGCTGAGACGTATGGGCCGGATGCTAGAGGAACCATTGATTGCCGAACGCATCAAAGCACTCGGGATTCGATATATGATTTGGGTAAACGGCAATACTGAAACCACCGAGAAAAAAGGAACCTTCAGCTGTGCTATCGCCCCCGGAGGTGGTGGCTGCTTTGGTTTCGCCAGCTGGGATAAAGCCTCCAGTTACGAAGCCATCATCTGGGACTTAAAACAACTGGACGAGAAAGGTCGGGTTAACGTAGAAACAAAAGGTTCGTCCTATCTGTTGGCCGTTGGAGCCCCAATCCCGTTTATCGCTCAAGTCCAGGGTGATGCTTGTGACGGCATAGGCAATCGGCTTAAAGGGTTTTTTCTGAAAGGAGCACCCGAAACCCTGCCGCCAATATCAACTAACAGGGCTTTATCAAACCAAAGGGCCCTGTCAAACAAGCGAGCCTCGCGGGAAAGTGATGATTAAAAACCCTGGAACCGGGTAATAAACGATGAGACTTCGATTCTTATTTGCCGTGCTGACAACCCTTAGCCTGACGCTGCAACCAGCCCTAGCTGCGAAAAGTACCCCCTCTACCGGTCAGGAAATGCACGAAGAACTTATCGCCAACATGCCGCTGGTAGAGGGCCGCCTGGCAGATTATGTCAATCAGGTTGGCCAGCGTATTGCGAAGAACCTCAAAAAATCCAAAGAAACATTCACTTTTACGGTAATAGATAACCCGGACATCAATGCCTTTGCCATTCAGGATGGCTATATCTACATCCACCGCGGACTCATCACCTATCTCAAATCTGAAGCTCAGCTGGCCGCCGTGCTGGCACATGAAGTTGGTCACGTCACGGCAAATCACCACAGCCGCCAGAAGCGGGCTCAGACAGGCTCTAGCCTGGTGGCAGGGTTGCTGGCCATCCTGACACGAAGCTCAGAGGTAGGGCAAGCCAGCGCTCTCTGGGGCGCCTCTCTGGTCAGTGGTTACGGCAGAGATATGGAACTCGAAGCGGATGAGTTGGGCAGTAAATATCTGCTCCAGTCCGGTTATGACCCCCAGGCCATGATTGAAGTTATTTCACTCCTTAAGGACCACGAGCGTTTTGAAAAAAAACGCGCCCAGGAATTAGGCAAAAAGGTTCAAACCTACCACGGGTTATTTTCTACGCACCCCCGAAATGACGAGCGACTTCGCGAAGTGGTGAATAAATCAGGCGAACTTTCCAAACCGCTAGATGCTGAGAAGAATATCACCCCTTTCAGGGTCGCCACAGAAGGCATGATTTGGGGAAACAACTTCGAGCAAAGCAAACCACCTGAAAATGCCTACCAAAATAATGCACTAGCCTTTCAAATTTATTTCCCAAAAAACTGGACCTACGACGAGACCAACGGTAACAAGGGTGATCTTATTCAAGCCAAAAATTCTGATAATAACGCCCACATGACGGTCGGCATGATGGCTCGAACTACGGACACCCCCGATCAGTTTATTAAAAAGCGGCTGGGTATCCCGCTGCTTAAAAAATCCGAGGCATTTATACAGGCAAGGCTCAGGGGATACACCGGTTTCATTCCCAAAAAAGGAGAACCAGATCAGCGTATCGCAGTGATTTATTATGGCCGCCGGGCATACCTGTTCAGGGGTAAAATTGATGCCGGGGCGAATGAAGAGCAAGCTAATAAAGACATTATTAATATTATTAGAAGTTTTCATCCCCTATCAAAAAGAGCTTTAAAAGAACGAAAACCAAAAACGATTCACTACGTCAAGGCCACCGGCAATACGACTTTTTCACGATTGGCTCGGCACCTGAAACTGGGTAAATTTGGAGAAGACGAACTACGCATCATCAATGGCTATTACCCTTCAGGAGAACCAAAAGTCGGGGAGTGGATTAAACTCATCCAATAATTATTGAGCGCTAAAACCCATTTTTAGCTAACCCCGCCAAGGAACAAACAGAGAACCAGCTGGTCACAGAAGTTCTTTGCTGAGTCAGCCAAGACACAACTATTATCCTTGGCCAAATAAAAAAACAGTCGGTTCGCCTAGGGACAGATTTGTAATAATAATTTTTTCAGGATTTCGTCATGAACAATGATTCTTCATCAGCACCCGCTACCCAGCTAACCACTGAATACGTGATGAGTTATTTAGCCCCTCTCGACCCGCCCCTGGCCATTGATGAAGGCATGATGATTGTGAATGTCCGGCCCGGTGGGTGGGTTAAAGGTCCAAATATCACCGGTGAATTTATTGCCCCTGGAGCCGACTGGCTTCGTATTATGCCCTCAGGTGTATTCCGTCTGGATGTCAGGGGCTTAATCGAAACCGATGATGGTGCCCATATTTATATTTCGTATAACGGCATCATCAAAAATTCCGAAGAAAGTGCGGAGCGCCTCAATAATGGAGAGCTGCTAACCGATAAAGATATTCCCTACTTCATTGCGGCACCGACCTTTCAAACCTCATCCGAAAAATATTCCTGGCTCAATGAAGTTCAGACTATTAATAAAATGGTTGAGATTCAGTTTGGTGAAGCCGGCTATGTAAAGTACGACGTATTCATTGTCCGCTAAACCACAAATTAAATGGCTGAGTCATTTGTATTAGCCTACGATTATTTACCTTTTTAATTTTATTGAGTCGAACAACACAAGCTATTAAAACCTAAACCCATGAGGAGAAAATATATGTCCGAAACCAACCGCGTTTGGCGTCTTCGTAAACGTCCCATAGGTGATATCACGGACGATGTCCTCAGCCTTGAAAATGAAGCTATTCCAGAACCCGCCGAAGGGGAGTGCCTATTTCAACTAAACTATCTTTCACTCGACCCTACCAACCGTGTCTGGATGAGTGATATTGAACAGTACATGCCCCCCGTCGAGTTGGATGCGCCCATGCGCGGCATCGTCTGCGGCACGGTCATCAAAAGCAACACCCCGGCCTTTAAAGAAGGTGATTTAGTCAGCGGTATAGGCACGTGGGCTGACTACCAAATCGGTACACCCGAAACCGTCGGTCTGTTAGGCGACACCGGTGACGTACCGGTTATTGATGCCTTTGCCACGATGGCCCTGGTTGGACCAACAGCTTACTTCTGCTTACTCGATATCGGCGAACCAAAGGCTGGCGAAACGGTAGTGATCTCCACAGCCGCAGGTGCCGTGGGATCCCTGGCTGGCCAGATTGCCAAAATCAAGGGCTGCCATGTGGTTGGTTTGACCGGTAGCGATGAAAAGTGCCAGTGGATTAAAGATGATTTGGGCTTTGATGAGGCCATTAATTACAAAACTGAAAATGTACCCGAGGCGCTGGCCCGAGCCTGTCCCAATGGCATTGATGTGTATTTCGACAATGTAGGTGGCAGCATTCTCGATGCCTGCATGAAGCTCATGAACCTGCATGGCAGAATACCCACCTGCGGACTCATCTCCCAATACAATGCCACAGAACCGGTACCCGGCCCCTACAACTACGACCTGATACTGATGCACCGGTTGAAAATTCAGGGCTTTATTATTCTGGATTATATGGATCGCTACCCGGAGGCCACCGAGGCACTGGTACGCTGGATGGGTGAAGGTAAATTAAAGGCGCGACTCGATGTGTCAGAAGGCCTGGAAACCGCCCTTCAAAGCGTTAAGAAGCTTTATACCGGAGAAAATACTGGAAAATTGATGGTTCGGGTAAAAGATGTCTAACTGATATCGAACCAAAGAAAGTATGACGATCATAAAACGACAGCCCAGCGTATGCCGGGCTGTTTTATGATTGATACAAGGTAAGGTTAACCTGGCTACACGACACCTGCCAGCTTGGCCAATAGCCAGCTTGCTCCACCCAAACCTCCGACGACAACCCACCACCAGAACAATAATTTAAACCTAAAAGGCTTACGCTCTACTGAGTTGACCCCGGAATTAAGCACCTCATTAATTCGTGCCAAATCTTCTTCGCAATACTCGTCTTCGCTTCTCGTTCCCATGGCAATCGCTAACCTATAATCTATCTTTGTGGTAATGAATCATTACTTATCTGCCTGCTCCAGCAGGGCATCCAAGCTTAAGTATTCTATTATCTGCTCTACTTCGACCCCAGACTGATAAGGCACTTCGCCAATCATGGGGCAGCGAATCCTCCGTTGCAAGGTTTCCAGGTTTTCCTGATACCGATCCATGGTCGGGACAACCTGATTGGCAACCCAACCCGCGAGGGTCAAACCATCCCGCTGAATGGCCTCGGCTGTGAGCAATGCCAAATTAATACAACCAAGATCCATTCCCACCACCAATATTACCGGCAGCTGCATTATTTTTGCCAACTCGGCAAAGGTTTCCCTATCATTCAGCGGTACGCGCCAACCACCTGCACCTTCAATTAAAGTCAGGTCAGGGCGCTGCATCATCACACCCCGGCAAAAACCCGCTAGCCGGTCTGCGCTTAAACGCCGGCCGGCTTCAGCTGCAGCAATATGCGGCGCAATGGCTGGCTCCAGCGCCACCGGATTAATCTGCTCATAGCTGATAGGCAGCGTGGTCTGCGCCTGCAATGCGAGGGCATCATCATTTCTGAGGCCATCCTCGGTCAACTCGCAACCCGCGGCGACGGGCTTGAGGCCTGCGGTACTTAGGCCGCTCAAGCGAGCTGCGGCCAACAGGCCCGAGGTCACCAACGTTTTACCAACACCGGTACCCGTACCCGTCACAAAATAAGCACTGGACTTTTTTAACCCTGACATCGAGCCACTCCATAGATGACTTCCCAAGTGGCAGGCAATGCACCTTGAGGGTTGCGGAATTGCTCGTAAGTTCGAATCAATGTCTGGATACCATGTCTCCCCGTCATGCCCCGGTTTTGCCCCTCGTTCACATTGTGGGCACCGAGGCCCTTTAGTTCATCAGTGAGGTGACGAAAATCGCAATAGTCCAACACGCAGGGCACCACGTCAAAAGAGTCAAAATCCATCCCCGCTTCAGCAAAGACATCTTGCCAGTTACCGGCGTTATGGAAGTGATTTACATGCACATAATCATCCACTGCGGCCCAGGATTCACGAAGCTCAAATAACGTCTGAGAACCCAGCGACGTAAATGCTAAAAACCCACCAGGTTTTAGTACCCGGTTAATTTCCCCGGCTAATGCTGGCAGTTGCTCACACCACTGAAATGCCAGATTGGAAAACACCATATCGACAGAATTATCCGCAAAGGGCAGGCTTTCTGCGTCACCACACAACCAGGTGGCAGATATATTGTGTTCGCGGCGGGCGAAATCCAACATGCCTTCAGCAAGATCGACACCAAAACATTCGGCGGATGAATAGGTTTTGGCCAACCGTTCGGTGAAATAGCCCGTACCACAGCCGATATCAATCACTCGGCTGGGCTGATAGTGGCCGGGAACTGCATCCAGTAACTGCTGCCCCACCTGCCTTTGCAAACGAGCCACCGAGTCATAACTGGTCGCAGCGCGACTGAAAGAATCTGCCACTCGCTGTTTGTTCAGGTGATATCGGCCCTCGCGTAAAAAATTACAGACCCTTAAAGCAAGCTCCTCGGGACAGCTCAACTGAGGCACATGTGCCGTATTTTCCAGCACGGCCACCTGCTGATAATGATTCAATGCACTGACTTCGCCAGCCACGGCGACAGGCACCAACTGATCTTCGGCACCATAAATATGCAAGCCTCTAACATGAAGTGACCGCAATAATTCCCGGTTATCTAGCTGGGACAATAACTCTAATCCAGTCCGCCAACTGTCATCACCTGCGTCGTGATCAGAATGGCCATCCGGGCAATGATCAAATGTGCGCTTCAGGGTTTTAAGCAACTGTCGCTCATGATTATCACCTCGACTTTGCAGGCCATGAAAACGCTTTAGACAAACAGCGGGCTGCTGCTTGAACAACTCAAAAAAAGCAACAAATGTCTCGACTGGCATAGCACAGGGCCAGTCAGGCTGCTGAACAAAACAGCCATTGCTGGCGATGGTAATCAGGTGATTAAAACGTTCTGGATAACGACTCGCCAGAGTGGTCGCCAGCATACCGCCCAACGACCANNTTCAGGTGCTGAGTCAATTCTGGCAACACGTCCTGCCAGACACGACTGTCACTACCCCAACCGTGTAACAGCACCAAAGGCTCCGGCTGAATAAGTGTACCGGTACATGGATGGTCGTAAACCTCCAACGCCGGTGAGGGTACTTGGAGGATCTCACGTGCTGCCGCAGCCATCATCCGCGTTTGCTCCGGAGTTCGACCAGGGTTTTATCCAGCGCATCCAGAAGTCTGTCCACCTGCTCCTCGGTATGTTCAGCACACAGCGTAATACGCAAGCGTGCACTTCCGATGGGCACCGTTGGCGGTCGAATGGCGCCCACTAGAAACCCTTTAGCTCGAAGTTGTTCACCCACCTGAAACGTGAGTTCATCGTCGTGAAACAATACCGGCTGAATCGGCGTAGTAGAATCCATCAACGCCAAACCCAACGCCTCGACACCCGATCTAAAACGCTCGATAAGACTTTTTAACTGCTCTCTTCGCCAGCTTTCCCGCTGTAAAATTTTCAGACTGATGCGAGTGGCAGAAGCCACTGCCGGTGGTAGCGCCGTGGTATAAATATACGTGCGGGCATATTGAATAAGGGTCTCGATCAGCGCATCAGAACCCGCGACAAACGCACCAAAGGTTCCAAACCCTTTACCCAGGGTGCCGACTAGAATGGGGAGTTCGTCAAGGCCTAAACCATAGTGTTCCGTTAGACCGCCACCGTTATCGCCCAGCACGCCAAAGCCATGGGCATCATCGACCATCAACCAACCATTATGTTGTTGGCAGGTGTCCACCAGCGCTGGCAATGGTGCCAGATCGCCATCCATACTGAACACGCCATCCGTCACCACCAGTTTTCGTCCGCTGGTCACTTTCTGCATACGTCGATCGAGATCGGCGCTATCTGAATGCCGATAGCGGTGGCATCGAGCGCCACTGGCCAAGCCGCCATCCAATAGAGACGCATGGTTAAGCCGGTCTTCAAAAATATGGTCGCCCTTATCAGCCAATGCTCGAATAGTGCCGAGATTGGCCATATAACCCGTAGAAAAAAGTAACGCTCTTGGCCGACCGGTAAAGGCCGCCAGCTCCTCTTCAAGAGCATGGTGCTCGCGGGAATGACCATAAATAAGATGGGAAGCACCACTTCCTACACCGTAGGTATCGGCGCCACGCCGCAGGCTATCAATAACGGCGGGATGACTGGCGAGACCGAGGTAGTCGTTACTACAGAAAGCCACACAGGTCTTACCATCCACCTGCACTTCAATATTTTGAGCCGACTCCAGAACATGACGCTGTCGGTAGAGGTTATCTACTTTTCGCCGGTCTAACTGGGCTTGTAGCTCCAAATCCATCAACGAAGACATAAGCTATGACAACTATCCTAATTAGCCGCGTTGTAAAACAGGTGGTCCGTTTCAGCCTCGGATATCGCCTGGTGAAGCAACGCTTCGTCTTCCTGGCTATCCCGCTCGACCTGATAGGACTCAGGCTTAATACCCAGTCGGTCAAGCAGCTCCATATCCCGGTTGGCTTTGGGGTTTGGCGTGGTTAACAGTTTTTCACAATAAAAAATGGAATTTGCCCCCGCCATAAAGGCCAGCGCTTGCATCTGATCATTCATCTCTTCTCGACCAGCCGAAAGCCGCACATGGGACTTGGGCATCATGATACGAGCTACGGCAATGGTGCGGATAAACTCAAAGGGATCCAGTTCCTCCTGTTGATCCAA
>DFBC01000066.1:5656-7936 GCA_002367235.1 Cellvibrionales bacterium UBA3090 | reverse complement strand
GCACCAAAGAAAAATGTGCTTATGGAAAGTACGATAAAACACCCTGGTTACACTCACGTAGCACTTGAAATATCAGATTACAGTTCGGCAGAAAAAAAGATCGAAGAAATGGGTATTGCGATTACTGGCCGTGTAGAGTTTGAAGGTGCTAGATTTTTCTTTGTGAGAGACCCCGATGGCAACGTTATCGAGTTCCACCAACCAGCAAGCAGGTAACAGCCTCCCGTATCGGTAAATGCAGGCTGAAGTTGTGTCCCTTAAATTCAGCAGAGCACAAAATCACCGCCATCAGGCACTGTACAAGGGAATAGGTTTGCTAACGCTAGGTTCTCGATTATGATCAATAGCCTGAGAATTCAACAACAACATGGCACGGAGGCTTGTTTTGTCAGAAAGTACATTCCTTGATGCACCGTCTAATCCTTTGATAATAAAGTCAAAATTGACGAATTCTGGTGTCAAAGTCATCCTGTTACAAAGCCTCCTAGTTATAATGCCTTTGGGCTTATTAACTAGCAGTTAGAGCGCAAAATCCTCGACAGCTCACCTTTTCCGCTATAGCATTCACCCTAAAGGTGAACGCTGCTGACTAGCCCGTACTATACTTAGGATATAAGTTTGATTGTAAATTTCAAGACTAAAAAGCTTGAGAAATACTATTGTCAAAGTAACCAAGCTCAAAAAGAGTTTGGACGCCAAATTGCCGAAAAGTATATTCAAAGAGTTAATTTAATAAAGGCAGCTAAAAACCTAGATGAGGTTATGTCCCTGCCTGGGCTCAGATGCCACCCTTTAAAAGGTAATAGAAAAGGGCAGTATGCAGTCAAATTGACAGGTTTTTATAGGTTGATCTTTACAGTTGATGGTGACTGTTTAGATATCGCCTTAATTGAAGAAGTGAGTAAGCATTATGATGACTGAAACAGCATTTATTTCTGATATGGCAATTCCCCCAGGTGAATACTTGGAAGAAGTGTTAGAAGATGTAGAAATTAGTCAAGCTGAATTAGCAAGGAGGATGGGGCGTCCTCCGCAAGCTATTAATGAAATAGTTAAAGGAGATAAAGCAATTACTCCTGAAACCGCATTGCAGCTAGAGCAGGTTTTAGGTGTTTCTGCACAGTTTTGGAGTAACCTTGAAACTGAATTTCGTCTGATTTTAGCTAAACAACAACAACAGGAAGAAATTAAGCTTGAAGAAAGCTTAATTAGTAAATTTCCATATTTAGAATTAAGTAAACTTAATTTAGTTGAGCAAACTAGAGATAAGTTGAAAAAGGTTGTTGAATTAAGAAAGTTTTTTGGAGTTTCCTCTTTAAAAAACATTCGCACAGTAAAAGAATTTTCTCCTGCGTTTAGACAGCAAGAAAAAGATGCAGTTTCTCATGAGTCGTTAGCTACATGGCTTAGAGCTGGGCATGTTATTGCGGACAAAAGAGAAGTAACTCAATTTAATAAAGAAAAACTTGAACTGAGTATTCCCAAACTCAGAGAACTAACAAATGTAACAGAACCCAATGAGTTAATTGAGAAAATTACAAGTGTTTTAGCTGATTGCGGCGTTGTTTTAGCCTTGGTGCCAACTTTTCCTAAATCATATACAACAGGTGCAACATTTTGGATTGGGAAAAATAAGGCAGTAATTATGATGTCACTTCGTGGTGCGTGGTCAGATATATTTTGGTTTAGTTTATTCCATGAAATAGGTCATATTTTACTTCATGATAAAAGAGTTACTTTCTTAGAGAACGGTAAACTTGATCTGCAATATCAGAAACAAGAACAAGAGGCAGATACTTTTTCTCAAAAGTCTCTAATACCTTTTGATGCATACAATGAATTTATCGAAGGTTGCAATTTTTCTAGCCCATCTATCAAAGAGTTTTCAGAAAAAATTGGAATATTTCCAGGTATTGTGACTGGTAGATTACAGCATGATAAAAAATTACCACATACAATCCATTATCATCGAATAAGGTATAAGTGGACAGCATAAACCGACCCCTTTTTCAGTGCGCTGATTTTAGCCGCCCGTTTCAATATTTATTGATTGTTAGAGGCAAAAAAGTGAGTTGTTTTGGTCTGGGGTTACCGCTGAAATTTGCTGGCCAGCACAATACTGGTGAGGGTTTTTTCAACACCGTCCAAGGCGGTGATCTGGTCGATCACTTGATCGAGTTCAAGGGTCGATTCGCTCTTGATTAATGCCAGCAGGTCGTAGACACCGCTGATGGTTTGCAGTGATTCGACGGTGGGTATTTGTCTCATCTGTCGCACGAT
>DFBC01000066.1:0-5549 GCA_002367235.1 Cellvibrionales bacterium UBA3090 | reverse complement strand
CGGCTGACCCCCAGTTTTTTGGCCAGCATGGTGACACTCTCGCGACTGTTGGTTCGCAATAATTCGATCAGTTTGTCATCCAGTGCTTTCATGTGGATGGGTTCCTTACAAATTGCGCTTTCAATCGATCAAAATGATAAAAGCTCTTTCCCTATTTGTAGTCGCTGTTAATACAAACTGCCAATGCTGGTGCTTACACTAATCTGTAGGACTCGTCTGTGAGGAGGCCGATTATGCCTGTAGGTTCAGTGGTCAGCTCGCTCCATCACTATGGGGATGATGTTTCTCATCTTCTTGGCAGTGCTCGGTCTTTTGTCGCGGCATCGGGTTATCAGCAACCGCTTCTCTATCTTAGTCGAGATCAGTTGCGGGCGAATGTGCGTCGTTTTATGGCGGCCATGCCCAGTGTTGCCCCTCATTTTGCGGTTAAGGCCAATCCCGACCCACGTGTTTTGGCGGTGTTGAGAGATGAGGGTGTCAACTTTGAAATTGCCTCCGGGGCCGAGCTCAATTTGTTGCTTGAGCTGGATGTGCGGCCAGAACTGATTTTTTACTCAAACCCCATTAAGTCTGAAACCTACTTGCGAGAGGCGGCCAACTGGGGGGTTCAGTGGTACGGGGTGGATTCTGTGGCCGAGGTACAGAAGATTCATCGTATTTACCCCGGTGCCAGTTTGTACCTGCGCATCAGCACCAGTAACCTGGGGTCGGCTTGGCCTCTGGAAGGAAAGTTCGGTGTCGGAACTCGGGATGCGAGAGCGGTGATGAGCGAGTGTGCGCGCTTAAACATGGATTTGGCCGGTATTACCTTTCATGTGGGTTCTCAATGTTCGAATGTGCATAACTGGCGGCAGGGGATTCGCTCGGCGCGACTGTATTTTCGTCGAATGGAGGAGCAGGGTTTGGTTCCCCGACTGTTAAATATTGGTGGCGGTTTTCCTGTGTGCATGACGTCCGGGGTGCCGACCATCGAGGAGATCGGCACCGTGATTAACCGGGAGCTGGCGTCGTTCGACCCGTCCATCAGGGTCATTGCTGAACCGGGCCGAAATTTGGTGGCGTCGGCGGGTTGTATGGTGACCCAGGTGATTGGCACGGCGGTTCGCAATGGACAACATTGGCTTTATCTGGACACCGGGGTCTATGGCGGGCTTATGGAATTAAACGAGCGGTTTCACTACCCGATTATTACCGACCGCCGTGGGGCGATGCGCAACTGGACACTGGCGGGCCCCACCTGTGACTCCATTGATGTGTGTATTAAAAACCAGCTGCTCCCCGCCACGATGAGGTCGGGCGACCTGATTTACCTTCCCTACACGGGTGCTTACACCGCCTGTTGTGCCACGGCATTTAATGGCTTCCCCATACCGGACGTGGTGGTAGTTTAAGCGGGCTAAATTCTGGTTTTTCAGTATGGGCAGTCCCTAGGTAAATGCCTGAATGCCCGTTTGGGCACGCCCCAGAATCAGCGCGTGAATATCACTGGTGCCCTCGTAGGTATTAACCACTTCCAGATTCAGCATATGCCGCATGATGGGAAATTCATCAGAAATTCCATTGCCACCGTGAATGTCGCGGCTGGTTCGGGCAATGTTCAGGGCTTTTCCGCAGTTGTTTCGTTTGAGTAGCGCAATTAATTCTGGTGCCACATGGCCGCTGTCTATCAGTCGCCCCGCCCTAAGAGTGCCTTGCAGTGCCAGGCTGATGTCGGTTTGCATGTCGGCCAGTTTATATTGAATCAACTGATTGGCCGCGAGGGGACGGCCAAATTGGTTGCGATCCAGACTGTACTGGCGAGCCGCATGCCAGCAGGTTTCGGCTGCCCCCAATACTCCCCAGCATATCCCGTAACGGGCGCTATTCAGGCAATTAAAGGGTCCTGAGAGACCGTTAATATCCGGCAGCAGGTTGTCTTCGGGAACAAAGACGTCATCCATGACGATTTCGCCGGTAATTGAGGTGCGCAGTGCCAGCTTGCCCTCAATTTTTGGCGCAGACAGTCCGGCTATGCCTTTGTCCAGCAGAAACCCGCGAATCACACCGTCTTCTGTTTTTGCCCAGACCAGAAACACATCGGCGATGGGTGAATTGGTTATCCATGTTTTGCAGCCATTCAGCAGGTACCCATCGGCTACTTTTTTAGCGCGGCTGAGCATGCTGGCCGGGTCGGAACCGGCATCGGGTTCTGTCAGGCCGAAGCAACCGACCCACTCCCCGGAAGCCAGCTTGGGTAAATATGTTTGCTTTTGTTGTTCCGTGCCGAAGCTGTGGATGGGGTGCATTACCAGACTGGATTGAACGCTCATCATCGAGCGATAGCCAGAATCAACACGTTCAATTTCCCGGGCGATCAGGCCATAGCTTACCGCGTTGATCCCGGCGCACCCGTAACCCTGAATGGTGCTGCCGAGCAGTCCCAGCGCACCCATTTCGTTGAAAATTTCCCGGTGGGTCTGCTCGTGACGAAAAGCATCTCTGGCTCTCGGTAGTAATTTTTCCTGAGCATAGTGACGAGCGGTGTCGCGAACCTGGCGCTCGTCCAGTGAAAGTTGCTCCTCGAGCAGAAACGGGTCTTCCCAGTGAAACATTGTGTTGTGAGCTGCCATGACGGTTCTCTGGTTGTTGCCCTGTCGTTATTAATATAGGTTAAAGCCCGTAGTGATGGGCGGTCATATCTAACGCTCGGCCCGCCCGTTGAATAATCAGGTCAGCTTCTTTGTGACTGATAATCAGCGGTGGGGCAATGACCATGGCATCGCCCACGGCGCGCATTACCAGACCGCTTTCCATTGAAAATGTACGGCAGATACCACCGGCCTTACCGTTTTCATCCAGTCGCGCTTTACTGTGTTTGTCGCGCACCAGTTCCAGTGCTGCGAGCATCCCTTTGCCGCGAGTTTCTCCCACGATGGGGTGGTCGGCGAGTTCTCGCCAGCGTTGTTGCAGGTAGGGGCCGATATCGTTGGCCACATGGGCCACGATGTTTTCCCGAGATAAAATATTCAGCGTGGCCAATGCCGCAGCGCAGGCCACCGGGTGGCCGCTGTAGGTAAAACCGTGGCCAAATTCTCCACCGTTACTTTTCAGTACCTCGGCAATTCCGTCGCTGACCATCACGCCGCCCAATGGTTGAAACCCATTGGTGACCGCCTTGGCAAAGGTGATCAAATCCGGTTGCGTGTCGTAGGTTTCACAGCCGAATAAGTTGCCGGTTCGACCAAATCCGCAAATCACTTCGTCGGAAATAAATAAAATATTTCGCTCGGTTAAAATCCGCTGTATTTCAGGCCAATAACTCTCCGGTGGAACGATGACACCGCCGGCTCCCTGAATGGGTTCAGCAATAAATGCGGCGATATTATTTTCACCTAATTCATCAATCGTCTGCTCCAGAGTTCGGGCGGCCTGTAGACCAAATTCTTCCGGGGTAAGGTTGCCTTCATCCTGATACCAGTAGGGTTGGGCAATATGTTTAACATAGGGCAGGGGTTCGAATTGTTGGTGCACGTAGTCGAAACCGCCCAGGCTTGCCGCGGCAATGGTGCTGCCGTGGTAGGCGTTGGTTCGCGACAGAATAATGCGTTTGTCGGGCTGGTTTTTTAAATCCCAATAGCGACGCACGATTCGCAAATTGGTGTCATTGGCCTCGGAGCCCGAGTTGGTAAAAAATACATGGTTGAAGGCCGGCGGTGTTATCTCTGCCAGTCGTGTTGCCAGTGCTACCGAAGGCTCGTTAGCACACTGAAAAAAATTATTGTAAAACGGCAGTTCAAGCAGCTGCGCATGGATGGCTTCGACAATCTCTGGTTGGCTGTAACCCAGATTGCAACACCACAGCCCCGACATGCCATCCAGTATCCGATTGCCTTCAATATCCTCGATGTAAACCCCATCGGCGTTACTGATAATTCGTCCCGGACGCGCGGCATATTCCCGAAAGTCGGTAAAGGGGTGGAGGTGATGGTCGCGGTCCTGCTGTTGCAGTAGCCGGGTGCGAGGGGTTCTTGGCGGAATAGGATTCATCATGACCGACAGGGCTCTCCTGTTGGGTTGTGTTTTTTTTCTGTAAACCTGCAGGAATTTGATCATGAATGGGTTGCCGAGTCTCCACCCCAAAAGGGGGAGGCCCGTGTTTATAACGGCGAAGACTATAATAAACCTGTTGGTAACGGCTCAGGTTCGGGTGAGTGATGATGTCTATGAATCAACAGCAACGGCTCGTGGTGGGTATTCCCTGTGATGTGTTCAAACATGAGGAACACCCCTTTCATGGCAGCGGTGAAAAATATATCAATGCAGTGGCCCACGGTGTTCGGGCGATGCCGCTGTTGCTGCCCGCGGTTAGCCGCGGTGAAGAGTTGGAATCACTGGCCGAACGCTACTCGCCCGATGATTTTCTGAATTCGATACACGGGCTATTGCTCACGGGTAATACATCCAATGTGGATGCCCGTTACTACCATAAAATAAGCCACCCCGGTTCTGAACAAGACCCACAACGCGATGCCACCACACTGCCGCTGATTCGCCGGGCGATCGCCAGGAATATTCCAATTCTGGCCATTTGTCGCGGCTGTCAGGAGCTGAATGTGGCGCTGGGAGGGAGCCTTTATCAACAGTTATGTGACGTTCCCGGGTTGATGGATCACGAGAGGAATCGACATCTTACCGCGGAGACACGCTACGGTTTTGCCCACGATGTGAGGCTGACTGCTGGCGGGTTGTTACGGCAACTGTCAGACACCGATACGGTGGCTGTTAACTCGCTGCATGGTCAGGGTATCAAGCAGTTGGCAGCAGGTCTGGAAGTCGAGGCCACCGCGGCCGATGGTCTGATTGAGGCCGTCAGGCTGGCCGATCATAGTCGGTTTGTGGTGGGCGTTCAGTGGCACCCGGAATGGAAGTTCCAGCGTAATAAGTTTTACCTTGAGCTGTTCAGGGCATTTGGTGATGCGATCCGGGAGCGCCTGTAGGTGTGCGGCTGGTATTCCCCCGATTTCTTGCTAACGTTGATATAGGGATTTCAGTAACGATTCGATGTCTTTTCTGTATTGAACGGAGGTTTCCATGGGGCAGGACGTGCTGAGGGACTTTCTATCTGCACACCCGGACATTGAGTTGTTTGAGGTGTTGCTGCCAGACCTTAATAGTCGACTTCGCGGAAAGTGGCTATCCCGCGAGCATATTCATCAGGCTTTCGAGGGGGGGTTGAAGCTCCCCTTAACCACACTGGGCTTCGATATCTGGGGTAGGGACCCAGAATCCTGGGTTTTCGAACAGGGGGATCAGGATGGCATTTGTGTGGCGGAGGGCCGCTCTCTGGTTCGGGTGCCCTGGTTATCCAAACCGACGGCGCAGGTGTTAATGTCCTTGCGAATGGCCAGCGGCAAGCCCTGTGGTTACGACGCCAGAGATATTCTTCGTCACCTTCAGCAGCGGTTCTTAACCTTGGGCCTGACACCTGTGGTAGCCCTTGAAATGGAGTTTTATCTACTGGCGTGTGACCGGGATAGCTTTGGTCAACCGACACATAGTCAAACGGGTGT
>DFBC01000141.1 GCA_002367235.1 Cellvibrionales bacterium UBA3090 | reverse complement strand
GACAAAGTAGCCAAGCGTGGCGAAACCTCTGGCACCGATGTATCCCGAGAAGGTGTACAGCGCGACTTACTGCCCTTGATCGAAGGCTGCACCGTCACCACCAAATACGGCATGGTAAAAACCGATCACATTCTGTTTGTTGCCTCTGGTGCATTCCACTTTTCCAAACCCTCTGACCTCATCCCCGAAATGCAGGGCAGATTGCCCATTCGTGTGGAGCTAACCTCGCTCACCAGTGAAGACTTTGAACGTATTCTCACCGAACCCAGTGCTTCTCTCACCGAACAGTACCGGGAACTTCTCGCCACGGAAGGCCTGGAAGTTAACTTCCACCCAGACGGTGTAAAACGAATTGCTGAAATTGCCTTTGAGGTCAACGAACGAACCGAGAACATTGGTGCCCGTCGCCTCCACACCATTATGGAGCGACTGCTGGAAGAAATTTCCTTCGAAGCTTCCGACCTTGGAGCCAAAGATGACGCCATCAATATCAATCAAAGCTATGTGGATGAACACCTGAACGATATTTCACAGAATGAGGATTTATCCCGGTTTATCCTTTAACCTTGACGACCAGGTTGGAGGGCCAGACATATCAACACGAATAATGGCCTCCGACCTTGTTATCAAAACACACAACCCAAATAAGTGGCGGCACCTATGGTTCCAACAAAAATAAGACTCCACAAAGACGATGGAAGCCTATCTCTGGAATACGCAGATGGAAGCCACTTCACCCTGACCGGTGAATACCTTCGCATACACTCCCCCAGCGCCGAAGTTCGCGGCCACGGCAAGGGGCAGGAAATCCTTCAACATGGTAAAAAAGAGGTCAAAGTTACCGGCCTGACGTCCTCTGGTAACTATGCCCTGCAGCTCACCTTCAGTGACGGCCACGATACCGGCATTTATAGTTGGGACTACCTCTTTGATCTCGCCACCAACCACAGTAAATACTGGCAGAACTATCTGGCTGCATTACATGAGGCCGGAAAACGAAGGGAAGCTGACGTTCAAGTGGTTCAATTCCAGAACCCCAAACAAGATTGAGTTCAGTTTCTCTAAACGCTTACCGTTTTTATTCGCTCTAGGAAAACCCCAGAACAGAGTCCTCACCAATATAACCAACCCTAACAAATTCATTTGTAACACCTATAGAGTGTTATGATGAACACCGCCCATAACTGCCCGCAGAGAACGACTTAAAAAACCAGCAAGAGCCTATCAAAAGTTAGTACGATTATGGAGCTTATAATCATTGATAAAACTTCCTACTAAAGCTCAAGTAACTGTTCGTATAACCGGTGTTGTTTCTGCATCAGGTTTTTTAGTTCTGGCAATCTACTCAACCAGCAACCCTGATCTGACGCCATTTCAGGAAGCCGTTCTTAAGATATTCTCACTGGTCATTTTAACCACACCGATTATCTACTTTTGGGTCATCAAACCTTTTGTTATCGCTCACCAAAATGCCATCGACCAGGCTCAACAAATGGCATGGGTAGACCCATTAACGCAACTGGCCAATCGACGTCTCATATTGCAGCACATGGAAAAAACCCTTTCCAGTGCACACAGGCATAAACTCTATGGTGCCGTCATGGTCGTGGATTTAGACGAGTTTAAACCGATAAACGACCGCTATGGCCATGAATCAGGAGATGCGATGCTCGTCGAAGTTGCAAAGCGTCTCAGATCAATTACCCGCAAAGAAGACATTATCGGCCGCCTGGGAGGAGATGAATTTATTGTCGTCATGAGCGACCTTAATAACAATAAACAGGAGGCCCTCATAAGAGCAGAGTTTATAGCCGACAGACTCATTCAGATGATCAGCCAACCACTGGAGTTTGACGGAAGGAAACTACAGGTTAGTGCAAGTATTGGCATACGCTTTTTGGATTACGAGAAACAAGCCTCAATAGACGAGCTGTTCAACGAGGCCGACAGTGCCATGTATTTGGCGAAAAACGCAGGTAAGGGACAAGCTGCTTTTTATCAATCATAACCGCCCTCCCCATTT
Organism: Cellvibrionales bacterium UBA3090; assembly: GCA_002367235.1. Taxonomy (GTDB): domain Bacteria; phylum Pseudomonadota; class Gammaproteobacteria; order Pseudomonadales; family Porticoccaceae; genus Porticoccus. The sequence continues at coordinate 2,617 of DFBC01000141.1, read as the reverse complement.
TCCAGCTTGGCTACGTTTACCCTCTATGGAAGTTTTATCATCACATAAAAGCCAGCTACCAAGATGAAAAAAAGGGCTGCGACAAATTAATTTATTCATCATCAGCCCCACTTACAACACGTCTCCGCTTGATAAAAACCGTATTATTTTATGAATAGCATTTCCTGATACTTGGGTAATGGCCACAGTTCATCGTCCACAAGCCCCTCCAGAGCATCAGCATGTTTTCGAACTTCAAGCATCAAGACACAGATAACATCTGAACAATGTTTCATATGCGTTTCAACAGAAGCAAAATCATGTTGCTCCAATGCAGCGCCAAGTTCGATAACAGATGACATCATGGCATTTGCCTCGGACACGACAGTTTCGATACCGGTATTTTCCAGGCCAAGCCCCATGCTGGATAGACTGGATGATATTGAAGTCAGGTTAGACATATAGGCTATGGCGGCGGGATAGATTTTAGTAGTAGCAATATCTATTACCAGCTTAGCTTCCACCTCAATGGCTAAAATATATTGCTCTGCATAAACCTCAAAACGACTCGCCAACTCGGTTGGAGAAAGTACCCCTGTACTTTCGAACAGGCTGACCACTGAAGGGTCTTTAAAAGCCGGCAATGCATCCGCTGTGGTTGGAATATTCTTTAAACCACGCTTCTCCACTGCAGCTGTATGCCATTCTGACGAGTAGCCATCGCCACCAAAAATCACATTACTATGTAATTCCATTAATTCTTGAAGAACCACAATCACGGCAGCCGTTTGATCCTTCCCATCAGACAGCGCCGCTTCGAGCTTTTCAGCTATCCAATTGAGTGAATCGGCCAACATCGTATTCATCGCTACCAGCGGGCCTGAAACCGACTGAGATGACCCCACAGCTCTAAATTCAAAACGGTTGCCAGTAAACGCAAATGGGGATGTCCTGTTTCGATCACCCGGATCACGCTCAAATGTCAGAATCTGGGAAAGCCCGAGGTCCATCAGACCACCTTCTGCCTTTTCAAGAAGCTTGCCCGCTTTTATATCTTCAAAAACGCTTTCTAACTGATCACCCAAATAAACTGACAAGATGGCAGGCGGTGCTTCATTAGCACCGAGACGATGGTCATTTGCAGCAGATGCGATAACCGCTCTGAGCATTGGGCCATACAGATGAACGCCACGTATTACGGCCCCACAGAACAATAAAAAGTTGAGATTATCATGGGGCGTATCGCCGGGATCCAGCAGATTACCTTGCGTAGCGTTACCGATTGACCAGTTCACATGTTTACCAGAGCCATTCACACCTGCAAAAGGTTTTTCGTGCAACAGACAAAGAAAACCATGCTCCTTTGCCGTACTTTTCATCACCGTCATCAAGAGTTGTTGGTGATCGGCGGCGACATTTGCCGCTTCAAAATAAGGGGCTATTTCAAACTGACCGGGAGCAACTTCATTGTGGTGTGTTTTAGCGGGAATCCCCAGCTTATAAAGTTTGTCTTCAAAGTCTTGCATGAAAACCTGAACACGTTCTGGAATGGCACCAAAATAATGGTCATCAAATTCCTGGCCTTTGGCTGATGGTGCACCAAACAAAGTACGGCCCGCCAACAGTAAATCGGGGCGATTATTGGCAAAACACTCATCGACCAAAAAGTATTCCTGCTCGGCACCGCAACTGGAGTTGAGCGGCGCAATATCCGTTTCGCCCATTAACGAAAGTACTTTGGTTGCGGCTTTATTCATTGCCGCATTAGAACGTAGTAAGGGAATTTTTTTATCCAGCGCCTCGCCCGTCCAGGACATAAAAACGCTAGGAATCATCAATGTTGCCCCATTGGCCGTGTTCATCACATACGCTGGGCTGGTGGGATCCCAGGCCGTGTAACCTCGCGCGGCATTGGTCATCCTCAAGCTACCATTTGGAAATGATGAACCGTCAGGCTCGCCCTTTATCAGCAGACTACCGGTAAACTCGGTGATAGCAGCGCCATCAGAATTCGTGACAATAAAACCATCGTGCTTCTCTGCCGTCAGGTTCGTCATCGGATAAAAAATATGAGAGAAAAACTTTACTCCTTTCGACAAAGCCCAGTCTTTCATCGCCGCCGCGACCACATCGGCCGTAGCCGAATCAAGAGGAGCCCCCGTTTGAACGGTTTTCTTAATCGCTTTAAACGCATTTTTTGATAAAGCTTCTTCCATTGTGGCCAGATCAAACACATCAGAGGCCCAAATTTTGCTCAACGGAGACGGCATAACGCACGCTTTTGGTGCTCGATCTATAATTTTGGCAATCGCTTGAATACGTGATTGATTTCCACTCATGTTAATTTTCCTCACCAGGTAAGCTAAAAATGGGCTGTTAGACATGATGCTTGCCACCACCAACAGCCTTCCTTCCACTTAACAAGGCAAGAAACAAGCCATATAACAAACAAAGAGCTTAAATTGTCTTTAACGTTAACCAATGTACTGAAAATATTGACCGCACTACCTGGTGATAGCACGGCAATTAATCCAAATAAAAAGTCGCTGAAGACCCTTTAATTAGTGATTTAACTAAAAAACAAGCTGATATAAATCACTTCTTTAAGCAGAACGCTATGCATAAAAGAAAGGTTCAA
>DFBC01000163.1 GCA_002367235.1 Cellvibrionales bacterium UBA3090 | reverse complement strand
TAATGCCGGGGTTTCGCGGTTTTCTCCCCTGCCGTGGGTAATCAGGGCACAGCGGATATCATGCTTGACGCAGTCTTTAATAAACTGGAAGACTTGTTGCCGCGCCTGCACGACGGTCAGCCGGTGTAGGTCGAGCCGAGAATCGGCAGCATATTTCCCCAAGCGAAGGTTTTTGAACACGCCATGCTGTACGCCATCGCGCTTAAAACTGAGGACATCTCGGGGCTTTACCGGGAGGATAAACTCTTCCGATGACAGTGAGTTACAGTCTTTGGGCGATTCTTGCTGTGCAGCCCGGCGGCGCTCTGCGAGACCAGGAATCTGCTCGGTGCTTTTCTTCAGGTGTACACGATCAACCGCTTTTTTAAGCGGCTGAACATCACCCATTTCTTCGTGGAATAACTTTGTATCGTCGTCGTTCACTGGTACCGGCCCATTAACCACCCGAATATAATCACCTCCATAGAGGAGCCGCGATATTATATCCCCAGCAGGGTTTAAGCCGCATCTGTCTGTTCAACTTCTCCCGACATAAAACGCTCTCTGGCCAGCTCATCGGCTATAACACTGGTTGGCTTCCGTTGTTCTCTGGCAACAGAGAAAATTCTCGGCAAGGTCTCATCGGCAATTTGGTCAATATGACTGATGACTTCCTCTCTGTCGGCACCAAAATATTGATAATAGACCTTAATCAGCCCACCAGAATTAATGACATAGTCTGGGACATAGAGGATACCCGCTTCGGTTAAGCGCCGGCCATCGGCGAGTTCACCTAGCTGGTTATTTGCAGAACCCGCCACAATCGGCGTATTGAGCTGCGGGATGCTCTCTTCATTTAACGTGGCCCCCATAGCACAGGGCGAAAGCACATCCACATTTTTCTGCAGAATACCGTCTGGAGACACGGGGATAACACCTAACTCCCTCACTGCGCGATCAATATTTTCTGCAAAGATATCGGCACCGTAAACTGTGGCGCCATTTTTAATCAGTAACCGGGCCAGACCAAAGCCCACTTTACCCATACCCTGAATGGCGACTCGTATGCCCTGTAAATTGTTGCGGCTCAGTTTAAATTTTACCGCTGATTCAATACCCCGAAACACGCCATAAGCGGTATAGGGTGAGGGGCCATCTACGCCAATATGATGCCGATCAAAACCAGTCACATAATCCGTCTCGCCGGCAATAATACTAATATCCTCCTCGTTTAGACCTACATCTTCAGCGGTGATGTACTCGCCGTGTAGTGTATTCATAAAATGCCCCATGGCACGCAGCAACTCGGGCGTTTTATCCTTGTGGGGATCACCAATAATGACGCTTTTACCACCACCAATATTCAAGCCGGTAATCGCTGCCTTGTAGGTCATCCCCTTAGACAACCGGAGCACATCGGCAATGGCTTCATCCTCCGTGGCGTAGTCCCACATGCGACAGCCGCCCAGGGCATGTCCAAGGTTAGTGTTGTGGATGGCCACGATTGCTTTCAGTCCGGTGGACTTGTCGTGATGAAACACCAGCTTTTCATGGCCATCGTATTCGGGGTGACTAAATACGCTCATTATCCTGCCTCCTTTACTCTTAGAGATTTCTCTGCTTCAACCTCAGCAGACTCAACTATGGTGACCGGTGAGGCCCTGAAAGCGGCCATTAACTGCTCTTCCCTTGCTTTGGCCAGTACTCGGCTACGTTCTTTGACATGACCGAAGCCGCGTATCTTCTCGGGTAGCGAAACGACCTCGACTGCGGTTTGATAGTTACTCTGATTGATCCCGTCCAAGATATCATCCAGAGTCCACTCATACTCAGCCAGAAGCTGCCGTTCCATTTTTCTCTCCGCAGAATAACCAAACAGATCAAACGGTGTGCCGCGAAGAAATCGGAGTTTTGCCACTTGGCGAAACAGGGGTAAAACCCAACCGCCAAATTCCCGTTTTTTCAGGTGGCCGGTCACTGGGTCGCGCTTGGCCAACAACGGTGGAGCCAGATGAAATTTCAAACTAAAATCACCGTCGAACTGTTCGTTCAATTTTTTCTCAAATTCGCCATCGGTATATAATCGTGCGACCTCGTATTCATCCTTGATCGCCAGTAGTTTGAAATAGTTATTGGCCACGGCCTTGGTCAACAACATCTGACTCTCATCATGATGGGGAAACTTGACCTGCTCCGCCCTGTAAATTTCTTCCACCTTTGAACGATAGCGGTCGGCATAAGCGCGATTTTGATACTGGGTTAAAACGTCATATCGGTAATTGATCGCCTCCAACAGTGTTTGAGGACGGGATACTTGGTTTTCAACTCCGGCTAATGTTTTCACTCTTTCGGGGTCACAGGCAAACCGGCGACCCCACAGAAGTGCTTTGAGGTTCATCTCCACAGAAACATTATTCACCGTAATCGCCTGCTCTATCGCCTCCAAAGGTACCGGTATTACCCCCAACTGCCAGGCGTACCCGAGCAATAACATATTGGTACCGATGGCATCGCCCAAGAGCGAGGTGGCTAACTGGGTAGCATCGAGAAACCAGGTGCGATCCTCTCCGGTTTCGTCTTGAAGAACCTGAGTCATTGCCAATGTGGGGAACACCGCATCGGGATTGTGGGTAAATTCTGCCGTGGGGGACTCATGGCTATTGATCACCGCAGAGGAAAACTCCCGATTCACCACGGCCAAAGATTCGTTACTGGTGGAAACCACCAAGTCGGCCCCCAATAAAAGATGGGCATCGCCAGCAGGAATTCTGGCCCC
>DFBC01000073.1 GCA_002367235.1 Cellvibrionales bacterium UBA3090 | reverse complement strand
GCCGTGACAGGCTCACCCCAGAATTGCCCTGCAATCCCCGAAGAAAAAAGCCCCTTACCATCACGGTACTTAAGCACCCCCTGTAATTGCTCAAACGCGATGTCCGTATTAGGCAGCGACATCAACCCCTTATTTATTCTGGTATCTACTTTATAGGAGCCCCCCGACGCATTGCCGGTTAGCGGGATACTCAAATCTAGATCAATACGACTATCACCCGACAATTCCCAACCAGCCAATCCGGCGACACGAGGTTTCAGGGGGGACTGCGCCAACACATCCACGGCATCACCGACATCCGCTGCCACGTCACCCTGTATCAGCAACTGAACGCCATTCCCATCAGATAAGGGTCGAACCTGTAACTCGCTGTGTTGCACCTTGGCGTTACCCAGTGAGGCACTGATAATTTCACCATCCAGCTCACCGCCATCGAGTGTCACCAGCGCATTCAACTGTTTTAAAGCTGGCCAGTTTTGCTGAAATTTCAGGTCGCCATCGACGGCATTGAGATAAAGCTGAACTGAACGCAGATTACCCCCACCACCAGACAGTGGCCCCCGCCAGACAAAACCGACCTCTGGCACAGCGACATCACCCACGGAGGAATCGATCCAGTTCAACAACCCGCCATTTAGGTTGCGTGGTAAGTAACGGTCTTTATACCGTGAGTGCGTATTGCGAACACCGACGGAAAGATACATTTCAGGCTTTTTATCTGGTTGCCCCAAGGGCAGATCGAGATAGAGGTAGGCCCGACCCAGCCCTTCTTCTCCACCGATATCGAGGGGGCCACTATTGACTTTCACCGCACGATTTTCGGCATCCCAACGCCAAGCCACCTGGCCCTTGATAGCGCTATGCTCCATAAACTGGTCAAACACCTGGGGATAGTGCAAGGCAAAGCCATTGGGGCTATCCAGCTCAACGAAGCCAGAGGCATTATGTACTTCAATGTAGCCATTGACCTGGCGGCTTGCTGGCGCACCACGCCAGGAAGACGAGGAGATATTATCCAGATTAGCATTCATTCGAACATCTGGCTGGTCATTTTCCAGCGACAAGTCCAAGTGAAGATTACGAAGATTACCCGCGGGTTGTAATTGCTGTACCGCTGTCAGTATCGGCTCGGATACGAGCTGGGTTTTTACCAGAATATCATCGAGTAATGCCAGGTTAATCTGGCTTACCGCCAGTGAACCGGTTCCCCACTGGGCGCCAACCTTCTGAAGAAAATTAAAACTTAAAGGCTCTATCTGCAAATCGCCCCAGTCAAAATCCAGCCCCTGAAAACGGAGCCCCCAGTCCTTACCGGGAGTATACCAACCCGTAATATCGGTCTTAAAATGCGTCAGTGGAGCAACATCTTCCAGCCAGTTAAGGGGGATCTCTGCGGCAGAGAGTCGGCCCACAAGATTCGCGCCCCCCCCACTTTCAGTACTGACCCACAACTCCCCATCAATATCCGTTTGAATATCACCGATACGCTCAACTATTTTGGGAAACCAACCCTTGGCCAACGCACTGAGAGAGCCACTGAAATTAATCCGCTTGAGTTTCAGGTACCCCAATCCCTCAAAATTTTCTAAATCCCGGTGGTCGCCACGCCCCTCTGCTACGAGTTCAGCTGAATGATCATCTCCTGCCAGACTAACGGCAGCTAGCAAGCGATGGAAATCGCCGCTGTTTTCCAACAAGATGTTGTGGCCTTCCAGCACCGCATTCGTGCCAGAAAAAAAGTCCAGAGAAAGAGAGACCAACTGAATTTCCAAATGCGCACTGTAAAGTAGTACATCCAGTAATTCGTTAATATCCCCTCCGCCTCCGTTGAAAGACAACCCTGCAATGCTCCAGGCACCGCTGGCATCTTCTTTTGCTGTCAGATGAACCCCACCCACCTTCAGTTCACGCCAGACCAGCTGTCGAGACAAGGCACTTTGAATCAGGTCCAGATCAAGGGTTACACGATCTAACGTAATGGCGGGTTGTTGCTGACCGGGGCCATAAATAGCCAACCCTGTAGCGGTCACCTGAGGGGTGAGCTGATGCCACTCGCCCCGCAATCCTTCGCTATGTAACTCTAAACCTAATAATTCAGAAGCATAGCGATTAACTTGTGATCGATAACTGTCCAGGCTATCAATTGTTTCTCGACCCACAGAGACGATCAATGCAAGGGCTATTACCAGACATGCTGATAGCAGCAAGATCCCATTGGTAACACCCTTTAATAACCGAACTCCGTTCAAGATGCGCTCCTAACCCTGATATTAACAACTGTTGGTAATGTAGCTAGCACGCACCATGTCGAACTGAGTATGAACCTCAAGAAATAGAGCATTAACGATGACATTCCAAGTTCAATAATACGCGAGCAATTAATAAATAAAAAATGGGGCATCGCACGGCTTAGCCTATCCATTGCCCCACGCTCACCCAGCCACTTCATTCCCATGGTCTTCACTGAGCCGGAATGATGTCAAACTGATCCGGCGAGTACATGTTCTCCACACGATACTGTATGGTTCGCCCAATAAATTCCTCCAAATCGCCCACATAGGAAGAGTCTTCATCCTGCAGTCGATCAATCACTACTTGCGACGCCAACACAAGAAACTTTTCGCACTCGAACGCTCGTGCCTCCCGAAGAATTTCCCGCAGAATTTCGTAACAGGTCGTTTCCGCAGATTTCAATTTCCCTTTGCCCTCACAGGTAGGACAATCCTGACAGAGAATTTGCCCAAGACTTTCGCTGGTTCTCTTGCGCGTCATCTCGACTAAGCCCAGCTCTGAAATACTGGCGATGGCAGTCTTGACGCGATCTTTTGCCAGCGCCTTTTCAAGAGCACGCATCACTTGGCGCCGGTGTTCAACATCGAGCATATCGATGAAGTCGATAATAATAATGCCGCCCAGATTACGTAGCCGCAGCTGGCGGGCAATCGCGGAAGCTGCCTCCAGGTTCGTTTTAAATGTTGTTTCTTCAAGGTTTCGACGGCCCACGAAGGCACCCGTATTGACATCGACGGTGGTCATTGCCTCGGTCTGTTCAATAATGAGATAACCACCAGATTTAAGTTGAACCTTTTTCTCCAACGCTCGGGTAATCTCGTCTTCTACGCCATACAGATAAAAAAGTGGTCGATCTTCAGAGTAATATTCAATGTATGGTGCCATATCTGGATTAAACTGCCGCGCAAACTCAACGAGCTTAGCGTGAGCCTTTTTGGAATCCACTCGCACCTTTTCCACTTGCGGCTGAGCCATGTCACGCATAGCCCGGAGAAACATCGGTAGATCCTCGTAGACCACCGTGGGCGCTTTCAACTCTTTGGTTGTCG
>DFBC01000002.1 GCA_002367235.1 Cellvibrionales bacterium UBA3090 | reverse complement strand
AAAGCCCATGCGTAGCATTTCATCGGCTTCGTCTAGTACCAGCCCGTTGAGCTCATTGAGCTTCAGGCTGCGGCGCCGAATATGATCGAGAATTCGTCCGGGGGTGCCGACAATAACCTGCGCGCCACGCTCCAGGCCGCGAAGTTGTCCACGCATATCGGTTCCACCATAGATCGGCAGCACATGAAACCCTTTCAGGTTTCTGGCGTAGGTTTGAAAGGCTTCAGCCACCTGAATAGCCAGTTCGCGAGTTGGGGTCAGTACTAAAATCTGTGGTGTCTTTTGTGCACTGTTAATACGGCTCAACAGGGGTAGCGCAAATGCCGCGGTTTTACCGGTACCTGTTTGAGCTACGCCAAGCAGGTTTTCTCCGTTCAGGAGTATCGGAATACTTTGTGCCTGAATTGGTGAGGGCTGTTCATACCCCAGTTGTTGAACGGCTTTAAGCACCGGACTGGTGATGCCTAGTGATTCAAAATCGGGGGATGACATAGGGGGGAGACCTGTTTGCTTGGAGATGGATAGAATTAGGGGGGCGAAGTATACGCGTATCACCCTGAAATAGAAAGAATTATTAGTGATATACACCCCGTGGTTACTGCTAATTTCAGGGTGGTTGTACGGCCTTTTAGGCTCCTTTTTTTGCCAGCATTCGATCCAGTACATTGGCAAATTGTTGGCGCTCGGTATTGCTCATGCTGGGGGGGCCACCGCGAACCTCTCCAATGGTGCGAAGTTCTTCCATCAGGTTGCGCATTGCCAGCCGTTGTCGAATGTTAGCTTGGGTAAAGTGTTCACCTCTGGGGCTGATGACTTCAGTGCCTTTTTCTATCGCTTCGGCTGCCAGCGGAATATCTGCGGTAATGACCACATCCCCAGGGTCGGCCTGTTGGACAATGTAGTTGTCTGCTACATCAAACCCGCTTTCTACCTGAGTCGCTTTGATCAGCGGAGAGGAGGGCACCTGAATTCGGTGGTTGGCCACCAGCGTGAGCTGCACTTTACAGCGTTGAGCGGCTCGAAACAGAATTTCCTTAATCGGGTTGGGACAGGCGTCGGCATCTACCCAGATATGCATTTATGTTTCTCACTTTTGTTCGTGTCGATCACAGTTTACAAAATGTAGGTCAAGGTCAGCTGAGTGATTAGGCTAATCAGTAAAATCCCCGCAAGGTTAAGCCAAAAACCTGCCTTTGCCATCTGCGGAATATGAATCAGGTCGGAGCTAAACACAATGGCATTGGGAGGGGTTGCCACTGGCAGCATAAAGGCGCAACTGGCAGCGATAGTCGCGGGCAGAATAATAGCTAGCGGGTTAATTCCCAACCCTTCTGCCATCACCGCAAAGATGGGGATCAGTGCGGTGGTTGTGGCGGTATTGCTGGTTAATTCAGTCAGAAAAATAATCAGCGTAACCACAAGTAGCGTCATAACCAGCGGTGGAATGCCCTGCAAACCGACCAATTGACTGGCGAGTAATTCACCAACCCCACTGGAGCGAATAGCCCCGGCCAGAGCCAGACCGCCACCAAATAGTAGTAGCACGCCCCAGGGTATTTTGATGGCCGTATTCCAATCGATAAGGAACTCGCGTTTTTTAAAGTCGACCGGAATGGTAAACAGCAACAGGGCGGCAAATATCGCAATGCCCGTGTCTGTCAGATTTGCTAACGGTGGCCATTTCACCATCAGAGGGCGGCTAATCCAGCTCAGCGCGGTCAGTATAAAAATAAACAGCGTCCACTTTGCCCCTCGGGTCCAGGGTTCCGGTGCGGCGTCGAGAAAAGATCGGTCGATGACCTTTTCGCCGGGTGGGTAAATAAAACGCGTCAGTAACAACCAGGCCACCGGGACAAATACCAGAACAATGGGTAAACCAATGGTCATCCACTTGGCAAAGCCAATCTCAATGCCCAGTTCCGTTTGAATAAATGACACCGTAAACATATTGGGTACCGTGCCCACAATCGTGCCTATGCCACCAATAGAGGCGGCGTAGGCCACCCCCAGCAACAGGCAAAGGCTAAAGTTTTTGCGGTTGGGGGCATCTTTGTCCAGCAGGCTAATAATACTGAGCAAAATCGGCAGCATTACCAAGGTCGTGGCAGTGTTGGTGATCCACATGCTGAGGGTAGCTGAAACAAACATAAAGCCACCCACCAATGTGGTGGGTTTAGTGCCCAGGCATCGTAATACTGTGAGTGCGAAGCGGTGATGCAAATGCCACTTTTCAAGGGCTAGCGCCAGAATAAATCCGCCGAGAAACAGAAAAATAAGTGGGTGGGCATAGGCGCTGGCTGTCTCGCTTATCGTCCCTATTTGCACCAGAGGCATGATTGCCAAGGGCAATAACGCCGTGGCATAGATCGACGTGGCTTCCGTCAACCACCACAGTGCCATCCAAACAGCCAGGCCCGCAGTAGCCCGGCCCGCTGTCCCCAGCACCAGCTCTTCACCATTCAGGCCCGCCGCACGTTCCGGTATCAGTGAATAGACCAGTATCGCCAATATTGGCCCTGCCAATAGAGCCAGTTTGCGGAAGAGGTAGATGCCGTGGTGAAGTCGGTTTGCTGTCATGGCACAACATTGTTCAGTGAAAAGCGCAGCATAACAACCACTGCAACAGATAATAAGTGCCATGGGTTTTGATAATTTAAGACGGGACTTAAAGAATGGAGGTCGGCGTCAGCGCTTATTTCTCCTAAATCAGAAGCCATAGGCGGCTGTTCACGAAAGACGCGGTATTAAGTGCTTGAGAGATTCACCGAAGATGTTGTTAACCTTTTAGATTACATAGGGGCTAAAAATACCTAACAAAGCTATCAATTTGACCGTCTTGCACTGCTCTTCAGGCGGCAAATTATGGCGGTGTTAGTTGTCATCCAGGATTCAAGGTATGAAAAGAGGGTTTAGATCTAGCTAAAACCGTATGACAAGTTCCGGTATTGGATGCCGAAAAGCTCAGGGGCCATGTATTATGCTTCTTTTGAGGGTTTAGTATGAATTTGGAAAAGTCGAAAAAACGGATAGCAAAGAAAGTTAAGATGGGCTTTCAGGGTTATCCCCAAATAGGTTTGGCTTATTTTGGTAAAACAGATAGCCTCGCAACGGAGGTGCTGGTGACATTCATCCTGGAGGAAGGCACCGAGCCTCAAGAGGAGCGATTTCCAAGTAAAAATGATGCGCGAGAAGATGAAGTGATTCAATCCGCAATTGTCAAAATGATAGAGCGTTCAGGTGCCAAAACCGTATCGCAAATAGACGGCGTCTCTATCAAGGGGTGAGGGTTGTCAATCGGCGGAGCAAATCCAGCAAATAGGTTCCGGTGAAAGTTTTTCCGCCATGAATATTAGAACCAACCACTGACAGCCTTATCCAATGCTTTGCTGCAGGTTTTTAATTGTGCATTATAAGTTTCGGCCTGCCTTTGTACTTTGGTGGCGACGCGAAGTAGCTGCGGTTTTTTGTTGAACGAGCCCCTTGCGTAGCCCCCCCAGCCTTCGTGGTAGGCCAGATACTGTTTGTAGGGGTCCCATTTTGAGATGCCGAGTTTTTGTTGGGATATGTGGGTGTACCAACCGACAAAATTGATTGCGTCACCAAAATCATCCCTGTCATGCCCCCAGTTGCCGGTGGCTTTTTGGTAATCGCTCCAGGCCGGATTTTGGGCCTGGGCGTAGCCGTAGGCGGAGGATCTTCTGGGCAGCGGGATAAATAAAAATGAGGGCCTTGCTGGTCGCACATCATCTCGAAACGATGATTCTTGCTTGATGATGGCCATCATGATGCCAATGGGGGTGCCCCAGCGTTTATTCGCATCGAGGGCATCTTCGTACCAATCGGTTTCACCGCGAAAGATCTCACAGACATTGGCAACCTGGTTGGGCCGGTAAGTAGCGCAACTACTTAGTGTTAGTGTCAGCACCAGGATCACAAATGTGAGTCGGATTGTCGGCATGTATTTTTCCACCGGAAACTTTTTAATAAGAAATAAGTAGGCTCTGCTACAGCCTTTACAGGTAGGGAGACTGTAACGAAAAGTTGGGTTTGATCCTACCCTGTTAGTTCTCAAATCGGGGCAACCGGACTCACGGAACATTTCCTATACTCTACGAGTAGTTGATTTTAATCGCGGGCCTCATCTTTATAAGGAGGCAGTTCACCATGAATGATCTGACCGGAGATGCAACTTTTATAAAACGGGGTTTTCTTCCGTTAGCTGATCCGCTGGCCAAATTTCAAGCGGGGTCACCTTATGCGCTGCTGGATGAGTGGGGCGATGCACTGCCAGGCTGGTTGGAGGACAAGGGATTTCGGACTGCGGCCCGTGAATTGACGATACCGGTGTGGCAGGGTGGTATGACGGTCGAGAATTTGCCTCAGTTGCGGCTCTACTATATGCGGCTGGGTTTTTTGGCGTCTGGTTATATCAACCAGGTGGGTGAAGAGGCTACACATGTTCTCCCGCAAAATATTGCCGAACCCCTCTGCCATGTT
>DFBC01000122.1:2504-3017 GCA_002367235.1 Cellvibrionales bacterium UBA3090 | reverse complement strand
GACTCAATATCATTGGCATCCTGAAGTGGTGCCACATCCTTGCCCACGCTAGGGCCAGGCTGACCCAGCTGTGACGTTGTGAAGAAAAATGGCTCAATATCGGCAAAATCATTCTCCTGACGCATGCGATCCATCAGCACTGATCCCACCATTCCACGCCAACCTATAAAACCTACTTTATTCATTTAAACTCAACCAATTAGATATTATTTATAACAAATTACGTTAATTTAATTTGCACTAAATCTCAGACAGCAAGCTACTGGGTTATAGCGCAGCAACAACTGCATCACCCATCTCTGAGGTGCTAACTTTACGTGTCCCCTCAGTATAAATATCGGGCGTACGAAGTCCTTGGTCTAGCACACGACTGACGGCAGCCTCGATAGCTTCGGCGGCATCTGGTGCACTCAAAGAATAGCGAAGCAACATGGCAACAGACAAAATCGTCGCCAGCGGATTAGCTACACCCTGCCCGGCAATATCTGGCGCAGAACCGTGGCAAGGCTCATA
>DFBC01000122.1:0-2390 GCA_002367235.1 Cellvibrionales bacterium UBA3090 | reverse complement strand
ACCACATCAAACTGTTTGGGTGCCATCACCAATTGCATCGCAGCATTGTCCACATACATGTGACTTAGGGTAACCTCGGGATAGTCTTTGGCCACCTCTTCCATAATTTCGCGCCACAATATAGTTGCTTCCAGGACGTTAGCCTTATCCACAGAACAAACACGCTTATCGCGAACCATCGCAGCTTCAAAAGCGACCTTACCAATACGACGAATTTCAGATTCATTATATTTATAGGTGTTAAAGCCTTCCCGTTCGCCGTTTTCTAAGACCCTGATACCGCGTGGCTCACCAAAATAGATACCTCCCGTCAGCTCTCTTACTATCAGGATATCGAGACCAGCAACAATCTCCGGTTTCAAAGAGGAAGCCTCGGCCAATTGAGGGTACAAAATCGCTGGTCGCAGGTTACCAAACAACTCCAAGCCTGAGCGAAGCTTTAACAACCCCTTTTCTGGGCGCAGATCACGATCCACCTCGTCCCACTTGGGGCCACCTACTGAACCCATTAATATCGCATCACTTTGACGCCCCTTCTCAAGGGTTTCCTCGGGACAAGGCTCCCCCACGGCATCGTAAGCAGCGCCACCAAGCAAGCCTTCCTCCAGCTCGATACCCAGTGAAAATTGCTGATCGACCTTGTTAAGCACTTTAATGGCTTCGTCTACAATTTCAGGGCCGATATAGTCGCCTTTAAGAATCAATACTTTCTTCGTCATTTATTCGTGTCCTAGACAATCTGTTCTGTTTTGGGATCGTTACTTGATGGCACCGAATAGCCAAGGAGTATCTTTTTCCCTTGCGGCTTCATAAGCGCGAATAACATCTGCATCATTCAAGGTCAGGCCAATTTCATCCAAACCCTCGAGCAAGCAGTCCTTACTAAACTCGTCAATATCGAAGGAGAATTCCTCACCTGAAGGCGTGACCACCACCTGACGCGGCAAGTCGACCGTCAGCTCATAGCCCTCATTCGCCTCAACCTCAGCAAACAATCTATCAACTATATTTTCTTTTAAAACAATAGGTAATAAACCATTCTTAAGGCAGTTATTAAAGAATATATCGGCAAAACTTGGTGCAATTACCACTCTAAACCCGCAATCGTCTAATGCCCAAGGGGCATGCTCACGGCTAGAGCCGCAACCAAAGTTCTCGCGCGCTAACAACACAGAGGCACCCTGATAACGAGGCCAGTTCAGCGGAAAATCTTTGTTCAGAGGACGGTTAGAACAATCCTGTCCAGGTTTGCCTTCATCCAGGTAACGCAACTCGTCAAACAGGTTGGGGCCAAAACCACTGCGCTTAATTGATTTCAAAAACTGCTTGGGGATAATCATGTCAGTATCGACATTAGAACGATCAATACCAGCCACGATACCCTTATGTACGGTAAATGCTTTCATCGTGCGACCTCATCAAAGCTACGAACGTCCGTTATATGGCCTGCAATTGCTGCGGCAGCTGCCATTGCGGGACTCACCAAGTGCGTCCGCCCACCATTACCCTGTCGCCCTTCAAAATTACGGTTTGAAGTTGAGGCGCAATGTTCGCCCGCCCCTAACTTATCGGCATTCATGGCTAAACACATAGAACAGCCCGGCTCGCGCCAATCCATACCGGCTTCGATAAAGATCTTATCCAAACCCTCTGCTTCCGCCTGCGCTTTAACCATTTGCGAGCCGGGTACAACCAATACTTGCTTGATACTGCCAGCCACCTTACGGCCTTTTGCGACTTTCGCCGCAGCGCGCATATCTTCGATACGAGAATTGGTACATGAACCAATAAAGACGCGATCTACCGGTATATCGGTAATGGCTGTACCACCTTCCAGCCCCATATAGCGCAGGGCTTGCTCAATACCCTGCCTCTTCGCGGGGTCAGTTTCATCCTCAACACGAGGAATCACACCAGTTACCGGCAAGACCATTTCAGGGGAAGTCCCCCACGTAACCTGAGGCAAAATATCTTCGCCTTTCAGCTCGACTACCGTATCGAATACAGCATCCTCATCACTTTGCAAGGTTTCCCAATAGGCCACCGCCTGATCCCAGACGTCACCCGTTGGTGCAAACTGACGCCCTTTGAAATACTCGATAGTCTGCTCATCCACCGCCACCATACCCACACGAGCACCGGCTTCAATGGCCATATTACAGACCGTCATGCGCCCTTCGATGGACATATCACGGAATACCTGACCAGCAAACTCAATGGCATGACCGGTTCCACCAGCAGTACCGATTTCACCGATAATGGCCAGCACCACATCTTTGGGGGTGACTCCGTCACCTAATTCCCCATCGACCTTAATCAGCATATTTTTCATCTTCTTGGCGACCAAACACTGGGTAGCCAACACATGCTCAACTTCTGAAGTACCAATA
>DFBC01000007.1 GCA_002367235.1 Cellvibrionales bacterium UBA3090 | reverse complement strand
CGGCATGTTCTTGTTTGCGTTATTTGTCATGCCACCTCTGTACGATGTGTTTTGTGAGATCACAGGTGTTGGCGGCAAGACTGGTGATGCTTACCAGGTCTCAGATGCTGGTGTGGATAATTCCCGCACGGTGAAGGTTCAATTTGTTGCCACCAATAATGGAGCCATGCCTTGGGAGTTCACCCCAAAAGTATATGAGGTCACGGTGCATCCTGGGGAGCCAACGGAGGCGGTGTTTTACGCTAAAAACCGTACAAGCCGAGATATGGTGGCTCAGGCAATCCCCAATGTGACGCCTTTTAATGCGGCGGAGTATTTCCACAAAACGGAATGCTTTTGCTTTAATCAGCAGCCGCTAAAAGCTGGTGAAGATGCCTATCTACCCTTGGTTTTTATTGTAGATCGTGATCTTCCACGGGCCATAAAGACGGTAACGCTGTCCTACACATTATTTGATGTAACTGATCGTGTAGACGAGTCACTTACACAATTAAATTGATGATAAGAGCCACACCGTGAGGTGTGCTGCAAACGGAGAAAAATAATGTCAACTGAGAGCAATTACTACGTTCCAGAGCAAAGCCGGTTGCCTATCTTTGCTGCTACTGGTTTAGGCTTAATTGCCTATGGTGGCGGTACTTGGGTACAGGGTGGCAATGCTATGTTCTTCCTGGCTGGTGCATTAGTGCTGGCGTTCACTCTTTATACCTGGTTTAGCCTGGTGATAAAGGAAAACATGGCGGGTATGAATAGTGATCAACTTAAGCGCTCCTACGTTTGGGGTATGAGCTGGTTTATCTTTTCTGAGGTGATGTTCTTTGCCGCATTTTTTGGTGCCCTCTTCTACATCCGTACGCTGGTTATACCCACGTTGGGTGATGAAGGAAATCAATTGTTATGGGAAGGTTTTGAGCCAGCATGGCCGTTGATGACAACACCAGATATGGTTGCTAATGGAGAAGCCGCTAAGTTTGTTGGCCCAGAAGAGAATATGAGTTTCCCTGGCTGGGATAAGTTATTTAGCTGGTTGCCACTGTGGAACACCATCATTCTGCTGAGCTCAAGTGTCACGGTTCACATTGCCCATACGGCAATCAAGAATAATAACCGTGGTAAGTTTAACCTCTGGCTTGGTATTACCGTAGCGCTGGGAGCTATCTTCCTGGTACTGCAAGTTGAGGAATATCTCCATGCATATCAGCATATGGGCCTGACACTGGAAACTGGCGTTTATGGCACAACATTCTTTATGCTGACAGGCTTCCATGGTGCTCACGTAACTATGGGTACTATTATGCTGCTGATTCAGTTCCTGAGAGGGCTGAAAGGGCATTTCAATGCTAACGACCAATTTGGTTTTGAAGCCGCATCCTGGTACTGGCACTTCGTGGATGTAGTTTGGGTTGGTTTGTTTATCTTTGTTTATGTTTTGGCCTAAGTGGAGCGCTTTTCTTAGGCTCAATTAGCTAAACATTAAACAAAATAAAACGGCCGGGAATTTCCTGGCCGTTTTTTCTTAGGGATATGTTAGGTCTGTAGTTAAGGGCTTGCTACAAAGTCTACTCTGTAGCAGGTTGGCGACCGCTTTGGGGTATGACGCGGTCGGGGTGTAGTTGTTTGTCCCAGGGAGCTTGGCTGGTGAGTTGGCCGGAATAAATGCCCCAGGCGATGGTGCCAACTAAAGCGACAGCCAGAACAATGCGAACACCCAGCGCATACAGAGTGCGTTTTCTGGAATTCCCGACATCCTTCATTAGAAACACCAAGGCACTGCTGAGGCTAATTAGCACAGCGATAAAGAGTAAAACAATGATAACTTTAAGCAGCATGGGTTTTTATTTCCCAGTTAAAAGAAAGTGATTTAACCACAGATGTCGAAGTTGACACAGCACCAAGCATGCGTTTCTTTCCAGTGGCAGTGGAACTGGAAGGTGTTGTTGTTCGCTATATTTTTTTTACCAGTAACGATCAGTCTGGCCTGTTGGCAGCTTGAGCGGGCAGAAGAAAAAAGACAATTGCTGGATATGTATAACCAGCGAGGAAACGCCTCGCCAGTTGCTTTAGAGGACATTCCCAATCTCGAGGGTCAGGAATACCTTCGTGTTAAGGTAACGGGTTCTTACGATAATAAAACCACATTGTTACTGGATAACCGGGTACGCCATGGGCGCCCTGGTTACGATGTTATCAACCCATTTAAAACAAATACTGGCCAATGGATTCTGGTTAATCGTGGCTGGATTGTGGGCAATGCGAACCGAGCTGTATTGCCAGACATTGACGTCATAAGTGGGGAGGTTAGCCTAAGCGGTTATCTCTATCGTTCACCGGGTAAGCAGTTAATGTTAGGTGAAGATATCTGGGCGGTTGTGAATGGGCCAAAAATTATCCAAAATGCAGCCCCTGAAATAGTATCCAAGAAGCTTTCTTTAGAACTCTTCAGCTACAGCCTAAGATTGGATGCCGATGCTCAGGGGGCGCTTGAGACCGGCTGGCCCTTGGTCAGCGTACAACCCGGAAAACATACGGGCTATGCCGTACAGTGGGGAACATTAGCTGTAGTACTCGTGGTATTAACGATTTTCTCAAGTTCCAACTTGGGTAGAGTGATAAAAGCTAGACGTAAGTTGCAGAGTGAAAAATCAGGGGATTAAAGTTCATGACAGAACAGATAAAAAAACGTGGGCATTGGCAAGTATGGTTGATGATTGTCATGCTCGGCGGTGTGATGATTGCGGGGTTTTTGTTGTTTCCAACCACTCAGGAGCAGCGCAATAGTCTGTTGTCCAGTTTAGGTACTACTAACCATGGAGAGTTTGTACTGCCGTTAGTTTCTATCGAAGCGCTTAAATTGCTTGATGCCGAGGGAAAGCCTTGGCAATTCAGCGAACAAAAACATAAGTGGCGTCTATTTATTGCAGGTGGCGGTGAATGTGTGGAGCAGTGTCGAGAAATGCTTTACCTCAGTCGGCAGGTTCATATTAGCCTGGGTAAGTACAGCCGTCGGTTTGAACGTCTTTATCTAGCGCTCGATAGTAAACTTTCAGATGAAACTGCTGGCTACATTAAGCAGAATCACCCCTTTCTTAAAGTCTATCGGGGAAGTTCTCAGGAGCTAGAAGACTTGCTAAAAGCAACCAATGCACCATTCACTTTCAGCGCGGGAAAGCAAGAGGATAGAATGCGGGCTTACTTGGTGGATCAGAATGGGTTGGTGATGATGTCGTATACGCTGGCGAATAACGGCAGCGAAATGATCGAAGATATTGAGCACCTGATGAAATATTCTCCAGAATAAAATTTACTGGTCTGCTCATGCCGAGAGGGCAAGAGGCAAGCTAACATGCAATTCGCTGGTCCAGATCTTTTGGTTGGGAAGTTTCAAGCAAGAAAGAGAATGTAACGTTGATGTCGGTTTTTAATACACCGGAATTCAGGAAACCTGGTTTCAAGTTGGCATTGATAGCCACTATTTTGGCAAGTATTGTTATTTTACTTGGGATAGTTACTCGGTTATTAGATGCCGGGCTTGGGTGTCCGGGTTGGCCGAGTTGTTACGGTGGCGAACTTTTGATCTCTGAGGTGGGTGAAATTCCGAGTGCCGGTATTGAGGCCGACAAAGCCTCTCTTGATATGATCCACCGGTTTTTAGCAGCAGCGCTGGGATTATTAATTATTAGCCTTGCGGTTATTTCCTGGCGGCAGCGTGATAACGAAAATATTCCGTTTCGCTTGCCAACCCTCATTCTGTTTCTCGTCGCCTGGGAAGTATTGTTCGGTATGTGGACGGTAACCCTCAGTCTTTGGCCACTGATAGTGACGGTTCACATGCTTGCGGCAATGACGATGCTTTCATTGCTTTGGGTATTGACCCTTCGGCTGGATAACAAGAACTGGGAAATGTATAGCGCCCCATTGAAGAAGGTGTTGAGGCTAAAGCCTTGGTTGTTCGCAGCCATTGTCATCATCACAGTTCAAATTTTACTAGGTGCATGGACTAGCTCTAATTATGCCGCCTTTGCTTGTCCAGACTTCCCCACCTGCCAGAATGTGTGGTGGCCCGAAATGGATTTAAAAAATGGGTTTAATCTTGCTCAAAGCATTGGCCCTAATTATTTGGGCGGGATGATGGAAAGTGAGGCAAGGGTAGCAATCCATGTCATTCACCGATTGGGAGCATTGATGACGAGTGTTTATCTACTAATCTTGTGTGGCCTGCTCTTGGTCATAAAAGATTGGCGAGTCCGCCGCATGGGCCTTGTTATTTTTGTGGTACTGGTTCTGCAATTAGGCCTTGCTGTTGGCAATATTGCGTTGATGGTGCCACTTGTTACTGCGATTACACACAATATTGGTAGTGCTCTGCTATTGTTGACACTCGTGACGTTAGCCACCAGGGTGTGGACTGCCAAACCGGAATATCAGAGACTGGAGTCCTGAAGCAATGAAAGAAGCTGAATTTGAGATGGAAAAAACCAGTTGGCGTGATTACCTGGAGCTGACCAAGCCCAATGTTGTCGCCTTGATGATCCTGACAACGGTGATTGGAATGTTTCTTGCCGTGCCAGGTATGGTGCCCATTGATGTATTAATCTTAGGGAATCTGGGTATTGCTTTCTGTGCCAGTGCGGCAGCCGTAGTCAACCATGTGGTCGATCGCCAAATTGATACCAAAATGGCTCGAACCTTTAACCGCCCTGTTGCCAAGGGCCGTGTTCAACCCTCCCAGGCGATGCTTTTTGCGGCTGTATTGGGTGTGCTCGGTATGGCTATTTTATTGGTGTTTATCAACGCACTTACTGCGTGGCTAACCTTGGCATCGCTGCTTGGTTATGCGGTTGTTTATACCCTCTACCTCAAACGGGCGACTCCTCAGAATATCGTGATTGGTGGTTTGGCCGGCGCTGTACCGCCACTATTGGGTTGGACTGCGGTCACAGGTGAAATACATGGCCATGCCCTCTTGCTGGTTTTGATCATTTTTGCCTGGACGCCCCCACACTTCTGGGCCTTAGCCGTACACCGGAAGGATGAGTACGCCAAAGCTAATATTCCTATGTTGCCGGTGACACATGGTGAAAAATATACAAAACTACATATTCTCCTATACACACTGATACTTATCATTGTCACGGTACTACCCTTTTTGACGGGAATGAGTGGCTGGCTTTATTTGCTGGGAGCATTGATCCTTGGCGCTGGATTCCTCTATTGGGCAATCGTCATGATGATGGGTAAAAAACCAGATTCGGGTATGGATACCTTTAAATATTCCATCATTTATTTGATGGCGCTGTTTGTCATTATGTTGCTAGACCATTACTTGGTAGAAGCACCTACATTTATTTGAGGGTAGAGGGTTCTTAATCAGGTCTGCTTGCAGAATGAATGAGCCCCCTCCTAACCTAGTTTGATTGAAGATAAAAAGGTTTCAGTGTTGTGAGTAACCAGAACAGTCAACGAGGTATTCGTCTTACCCTGCTCTGTGTCATGGTCTTTGTTGCCCTGATATTAGCCGGGTTTATCCACAAAATTAGTCAGCCCCGAATACTCAATGTGTATGAATTGCGTGAAAATGGCGCTGTGCTGCTTGATACGCCGCGCAAATTTAGTGACTTCGAGCTGTTAGATCACAGCGGTCAAGTTTTTAATGCGGATAACCTGATCGGTAAGTGGACCTTATTATTCTTTGGTTTTACTCATTGTCCGGATATTTGTCCGACGACAATGGCAGCTGCCGCAAAAATGTATGAAGGGTTAGAGCCGGAAGATAAAGAACAGTTACAAGTAGTCCTTATATCCTTGGATCCGGAAAGGGATACTACGGAAAAACTCTCGCAATATGTC
Source organism: Cellvibrionales bacterium UBA3090 (assembly GCA_002367235.1). Taxonomy (GTDB): domain Bacteria; phylum Pseudomonadota; class Gammaproteobacteria; order Pseudomonadales; family Porticoccaceae; genus Porticoccus. The sequence goes on along the minus strand of DFBC01000007.1, from coordinate 7,240 downwards.
CCCTACTTTAATCCAGACTTTATTGGTGCGACGGGCAATCAGTATGTATTGCTTAAACTGGCTACGGAGCTCAACGTGGCCTTCAATAAAGTTCAACTTGAGGGCGGCGACTACACGATTGACCATGGCGCTAACATGGTGCTTATTAACCCCTATGGACACTATCACGGGTTTTTTAAGCCACCGTTTGAAGAAGGCAGCATGAGGATGGCGTGGCAGTCAATTAAGGCTGTATTTGAACAGTAACACCATGAACGGCCTTTCCCTTTAGGGCGGAGTAGTTGTTTAGGCTCTGCCCTACCCGCCTCATCTTTATTTAATTCTTTTTGGTCAGTGACGCCAAAAATAACATCCCAGCACTTAATACAATTGATGGGCCGGCAGGCGTATCTACAAACCAGGATGCACAGAGCCCGAGAATAACGGCAAGGCAGCCAGTTAAACTGGCAAAGATGGCCATTTGTTCCGGGGTGTTCGAAAAGCGCCGTGCGGTTGCTGCAGGAATGACCAGTAAAGCAGTGATTAAAAGTACTCCAACGACCTTCATAGCAATAGCAATTTCCAACGCGATGATTAGCATAAATACGGTGCGTACAGCGGTGGTGGGTACGCCCTCTACCTTGGCCAACTCTTCATGAATTGTCATTGCCAGCAACGGCTTCCAAAGCTTGATCAGCAGGAGAATTGAAATAGCACTAATGACATAAATAGTGATCACGTCATGGGTGTTAACCGTTAACAAATCACCAAACAGCAGGCTTAATAAATCTACTTTTATCTCTGGCATGAGCGCCATGGCAATTAACCCTATAGCCAGTGATGAGTGGGAAAGTATGCCAAGCAGGGTGTCGGAAGCGAGGGTTTGCTGCTGTTGCAAGGCAACGAGAGCCAATGCCAAAACCAGACAAATAGTGACGACAGAGATGGTGGGGTTAATTGAGAGCAGCATTGCCAGAGCTACGCCAAGTAGCGATGAATGAGCCAGCGTGTCACCAAAATAGGCCATCCGGCGCCAGACAATAAAAGCACCCAAGGGGCCTGTGATCGCAGCAACCCCGAGCCCGGCAAGAATTGCATAGAGAAGTACGTCAATCATGTTGGCAGCCTTTTGCGTGGTGGCTATCTGAACTGTGACCAATTACTTCGCCATGTAAGTTGTGTTGATGGTCATGGTTATGGGTATAGGGTGCAGTCTTGGAGCCGAATAGTTCGAGAAAGGCCGGATTGTTACTGACCTGGTCGGGGTGCCCATGACAGCAAATATGTTGATTTAGGCAGATCACCTCATCCGTGGAAGACATAACCAGATGCAAGTCGTGCGACACCATGAGTACCCCACAGTGAAGTCGGTCACGTAACGCACCGATAAGACGGTAAAGAGCCTCCTGTCCTGCGACATCTACACCCTGAACGGGTTCATCCAATACTAACAGGTTGGGCTTGCGTAAAATGGCCCGAGCCAGCAATGCGCGCTGCATCTCTCCACCGGAGAGGGACTGAAGTGGCAGTTCGATTAAATGCGCGATGCCCACTTCGTTTGCCGCATTCAGGCAGAGTGCTGAGTCGGATTCGGCCAGCTTCAAAAAACGTTGAAGCGTTACGGGCAGTGTTGGATCAATATGGAGTTTCTGGGGCATGTAGCCAATACGTAAATCTGGATGGCGCACAATGTGGCCGGTGTCGGCGTCTAAAAGACCGAGTACAATTTTAACCAGCGTGGTCTTCCCCGCCCCGTTGGGGCCGATGAGCGTCAGAAGCTGCCCAGCCCTTAGATCGAGGTCAATATTGGATAAGACGGTGTTAGTCTTAAAACACTTTCCAATGCCGCTAAGTTTTACCAAAGAAGTCGTCATTGTTGACACTCCGGGCAAAGCCCAACAATTTCTATGACTTGAGATTCAACTTGAAAGTGAGCTCTCTTAGCCGTTTGAGCAACGGCGATATTTAATTGGTCAGCACTGCATTCGGCAGCTGATCCACATTTCCGGCAAATCAGAAAAAAATCACTGTGATTGCTTCCGGGAAATGGGCAGCCAATATAGGCATTCAGTGTGGCAATGCGGTGAATAAGCCCCTGTTCAAGCAAAAACTCGATGGAGCGATAAACCGTTGGCGCCAAAATGCGCTTACCCGATGCTGGGTTTAGGGTCATTTTATCTACAATATCGTAAGCACCCAGTGGCCGATGGCTGGCCCAGATCGTTCTGAGTACCGCTTCGCGGATGGGCGTGAGCCGAACCTGACTGTCATCACAGACAATTTTGGCTCGGCTTAGTGCAGCGTTTACACAGCGTTTATGATCGTGGGTATGGTAGGCAAGTCGAGAGTTTGTCAGCATGGGAGGCTGCCCCAGATAAAATATAATGTTATTCTATAACATTATTGGTGGTTCGCAAGATGAAGGCACCTTTTGTTGTGTGAGGCACCTTAGTTTGCTCTAAAAAGCCAACAAAAGTTAAATAGCCTAATGCTTCGGTGGACAGTCATTTATTAATGCAACAATATAACATACTATGAAATCAAACGTTAATTTCCATGCCGTTTTACGGAGTGCTGTGTTGCTATTCGCTGTGGCATGCTCTTCAGCGATGGCCTTATCAAAACCGGTTGTCTTGGCCTCAATCAAGCCGGTTGGCATGTTGGTAAAAGCCGTTGTGGGCGATGAGTTCTCCGTAGAAGTCTTATTACCCGCAAATGTATCTCCCCACGACTATGCCTTAAAGTTTTCGGATATTCGGGCTATCCGAGTGGCCGAATTGGTTGTTTGGGTGGGGCCGGAGCTGGAAGGGATGTTAACAAAGCCTTTAAAACCACTCGCGGATAAGCAGCTACAGCTAACGGCGCTGAATACCCTCCAGTGGCCTGATGAAAATGATCACCATCACGGGGAGCATAGTAAAGACCCCCATATCTGGATTAACCCAAAAAACGGATCAGCAGTAGTTATGGCTGTTGCAAAGATATTGGGAGATAAGTATCCAGAAAAGCGTCCGCTGTTTAACAAGAATGCTGGCGAAATTATCGAGAAAATCAATGAGTTAGATGGTCTTAACCAGCTGCGCCTTGGGGCGCTTCAAGAAATCGGGTTCGTGGTGACCCATGATGGGTATGGCCACTTTGTTGATTACTATAGGTTGCATCAACTGGACACAATACAGTTGGCCGGGGGGCTGACCCGAGGAGTGCGTCATTATAGCGAGATGATTGCTGTAGGAGACAAGGTGGCTTGTGTTTATAGCGAGCCGCAGCTAAACAGCAAGGCCGCTATCCAGCTGGCGGGGCAGTTGGGTAGCGGCCTTGCTGAACTAGATCCGATGGGTAGTGACATCGAGTTAAGCAAAGACAGCTATTTGGAATTTTTTCGTGAATTTACAGAAACGTTTGCGAGCTGCTTGGAGCGGGACAAACCCTAGCTGGGCAGAGGGCAGTAACCAGTAATCCGTCGGCGTAGCTTTTGTTTGTATTCTTCAGGGTCATATTGCGTGGCGGTAGCATCCGCTTGCTCGGGAAGAAGTGAGGTCAGCAGTCTGGAGACCCAAAACCGTGTAGCAGAAAAACAGAGAATATCCTGCCAGTATTGCCCTTCACAGGGGGTAAATGGACGCTCTTCATGGTACGCAGAGAGTAGTGTATTGGTTAGCTCCCGGTTTAATTCTCCGTGTTCATCACAGCACCATTCGTTAACTGCCTGGGCTACATCAAATAGTAGCCAGTCTGTACAGCTAAAGTAAAAACCGGTTACGGCCAGTAGGGTTTCCTCTTGAAAAAAAAGCTGGTCTGAGAAAAGGCTGCCAATGAGCGCTCCGGAGGGAAGGTCTGGTTCAGTTTCAATGGTGCGTTTGAATCGAGTAAGTTGCTCCTCTAATAGCGCAGTATCACCTGGCGAGAGTTGTGGCAGCAGCTCTTCTGCTGCTAGGTTGAGCCAGATAAGGCCTCGAGGGTTTCTATAGTTCAAAGAAAAGTTTGTTGATCTTGCGTGCATTTTCCCCAAAAACGCACCAATTTGCCTGCATATTGTCATATTTATTTTAGTTGGGGGGTGCCCTTCTGGTAATTCAAATAGAAGTGCAGGGGCGTCGCCAAATAAGGAAATATATGCGTTTTTATTGTTGAGCAAGCAGGGTGTAACGGGCAGGTCGTGACTTAGTAGGAAGTTAACAAGTTCGGCTGAAAATGCCAGGCGTTCTGATGCGGCAGGTTCTACGACAGTAAGCATATAAGGCTTTGACGTATTGCTATTGGGCGTCACCAGCTGAAAACGACAGGTATGATGTGTGCGGGAAGTATAGGTAGCCTCTACCCGGTCAACTTCTCCCAGAGCATACTGGTTCAAGAAGGCCTGAAGGTTATTTATATCCGATGTCAAAAAAGAGGTCATACGTTAGTTACCACCCAATCTTACGAAAGAGAGTACCTGCTTGTTAGTTTAAAAGAAACAAATTGCGTTATGCTTGGCCCCCTCAAAACCTATTATTTTCGGACTGATATTGATGACAAATAAAGTACCGCTAGTGCTGGTAGATGGATCTTCCTATCTTTACCGGGCGTTCCACGCACTGCCGCCGCTGACGACCTCAACCGGGCTTCCTACAGGTGCGGTAAAAGGCGTTATCGCCATGATGCGTCGCATGCTTAAGGATTACCCGGACAGTCCGGTGGTAGTTGTGTTTGATGCAAAGGGTAAAACTTTTCGAGATGAGTTATTCGAGGAGTACAAATCTCATCGCCCGCCAATGCCCGACGAACTACGCCAGCAAATAGAGCCGATTCACGAAATTATTCGAGGGATGGGTTTGCCGCTGCTGATCGTTGATGGGGTAGAGGCCGACGATGTTATCGGTACGTTGGCATTGGAATGTGCGGCTAAAAAGCGCCCTGTGGTGATATCCACCGGGGATAAGGATATGGCGCAGCTGGTGGGTGAATACGTTACGTTGATCAATACCATGACGGATACGCGTATGGATAGACTGGGCGTAATCGATAAATTTGGTGTGCCGCCAGAATTGATAATCGATTATTTGGCCTTGATTGGCGATAAATCTGACAACATTCCCGGTGTGCCGGGGGTCGGAGAGAAAACAGCTCTGGCGATTTTGCAGGGCATCGGTAATTTGGAGTCTATCTATGCTGACCTGGAAAAAGTGCGCGAACTAGACTTTCGGGGCGCAAAAAAAATGCCGGAAAAATTGGCAGAACACCGTGAGCAGGCCGACCTCTCCTATATGCTCGCCACTATCAAAACAGATGTGCCTCTTGAGCTACCGGTAGAAAGTTTGGTGAATGGTGAGCCAGATAACGATGTATTGCTTGAATGGTTTCGCAAGCTGGAGCTCAAGAGCTGGACCGAGGAGCTGCTTGCAAATACAGAGGGTTCCGAAGCAGTAGTGCCAGAACAAATAGAAAAAAACTACCAGATAATTTTGACCGAGGAGGATCTGGATAGGTGGGTGAAGAAGCTGGAGCAGGCAGAATTTTTTGCTTTTGATACAGAAACCACCAGCCTGGATTACATGCAGGCAAAAATAGTAGGGGTATCCTTTGCCGTGTTGCCCCATGAGGCTGCCTATGTACCCTTGGCTCATGACTATTTGGGTGCTCCAGAGCAGCTCGATCGTGACTCGGTATTGGAAAAATTAAAGCCGCTACTCGAAAACCCGGCTGTATCAAAGCTGGGTCAAAACCTGAAATACGATATGAGTGTGCTGGCCAATCATGGCATCGAGCTGAAAGGCATTCGCTTCGATACCATGCTGGAATCCTATGTGGTGAACTCTACTGGGAGTCGCCACGATATGGATACTTTGGCGCTCAAATATCTCGGTGAAAAAACCATTCACTTTGAAGATATTGCAGGAAAAGGAGCGGGACAGCTCACCTTTAATCAAATTGCCATTGAGGATGCGGGGCCCTATGCTGCCGAAGATGCGGATATTACCTTAAGGTTGCATGGGGCTCTCTGGCCGAAATTGGAAGAGCACCAAGGGCTTCAGCAGGTGTTTGAAACAATAGAAGTGCCGCTGATTCCCGTTCTTTCTCGTATCGAGCGACATGGGGCAATAGTCAGCACCGAGCTACTTCATCAGCAAAGCCTCGAACTGGGTGCCCGGCTTGGAGAGCTAGAGCGCGAAGCCTATACGCTGGCGGGTGAAGAGTTTAATTTGGCATCACCCAAACAGTTGGGGCAGATCCTGTTTGAGAAATTAAATATCCCGGTATTGAAAAAAACAGCCAAAGGCGCGCCATCTACGAAAGAAGAGGTGCTGCAAGAATTGGCGTTGGATTATCCCTTACCCAAAATACTGCTCGAGCACCGTAGTTTATCCAAGCTGAAATCTACTTATACGGACAAATTACCTACAATGGTGAACTCGATCACTGGTCGAATTCATACTTCTTATCATCAGGCAGTTACTGCAACAGGGCGCTTATCTTCCTCTGATCCAAACTTACAAAATATTCCAGTTCGAACCGCAGAGGGGCGGCGTATACGCCAGGCATTCCTTGCTCCTAAGGGTTGGAAGATCGTGGCTGCCGATTACTCTCAGATTGAACTGCGTATTATGGCGCATTTGTCCCAAGATACAGGCTTAAAAGAAGCGTTTTCTCATGGACTGGATGTTCACAAGGCGACGGCTGCAGAGGTGTTTGGCATCCCCCTGGATGAAGTGTCAACTGAGCAACGGCGAAGTGCTAAGGCGATTAACTTTGGGCTTATTTACGGCATGTCTGCATTTGGTTTAGGTCGCCAGCTTCATATTGGACGCAATCAGGCCCAGGAATATATCGATCTTTATTTTGCTCGTTACCCCGGTGTAAAGACCTATATGGACAATACTCGTAGTCTTGCAGCGGAGTCTGGCTATGTAGAAACATTGTATGGTCGACGACTTTATTTGCCAGAAATCAAATCCAGCAATGGCATGCGGCGGCAGGCTGCCGAGCGAACAGCGATTAATGCACCCATGCAGGGCACGGCTGCGGATATTATTAAGCGAGCTATGATAGATGTGGATCGCTGGCTCACCGACACCGGTTTTCAGGCCAGAGTTATGATGCAGGTACACGATGAGCTGGTATTAGATGTACCTGAAACTGAGCTGGATAGCGTGGTTGAAGGCCTTAAAAAGAGAATGGAGGGCGCGGCCGATCTAGACGTCCCATTGGTTGTGGATGTGGGTATCGGCAATAACTGGGATGAAGCTCATTAGCGATTCACTGGCGAAATCGACTGCGTTTG
>DFBC01000158.1:10063-24153 GCA_002367235.1 Cellvibrionales bacterium UBA3090 | reverse complement strand
CTCAATACGCCACACGACTTTTGTGAGATGCCTTGCAGTTCTTCACTGGTAAGCTTTCCTGCTCCTGGGATTTCACGTTCGATTACATATTTTGGCATTTTTCTTCTCCTGATACTCTTAGCTATTTACGAAGGTCGACATTATCCAAACTAGATAACACCCCAAATATTAGCTTGCCCAACAAGTTCAGCACACGCGGTCTGTGACACGATCTGCCCAGTTACTCAGTTAACTGACTTCACTCAAATAGCGCCCCTTTTGAGCCACGTAAATATTTGGGCAAATCATCCGCTATATTAATAATGCGCTGCTCATAGAAAACGTGTCTATCTGAAACTAATTCTGGGGGTAACTTGTTGTTGTAACATCTGGCGATTAGCAACTGGGAAACAACTCGCCAGTCCATAATATTTGTATTAAACAACACGTCACCGCATTGACTGCAAAAGTGCTTTTGCATCTTTAGAGATGGATGTTGATAAATGGTAATTGAGTCCTGACCTTTGTCTATCGAAACATTCTCTTCTGACCAAACAGCAACAGAATGATAGGGTATATCAAGTAAATCACGGCAATCATTACAGTGACAGTAGGCATGTACAATTGGTTCGTTATGTAACGATAGTTGAACACGGTTACATTTACACTGGATCTTGTATGTCATTTATGATGTTTCCATTAAACCTAACAATAAATGATGAAGACTCGAGCGCCCCACCTCTTTAGCACCCTATCCCCGAACCGCAGGAGATAAACGCGTCATCTCTTGCAAACAAACCTGTGTGCTGGCTCTGAAAAGGTGCTTTCTTAGTGGCGATAAAGAGAACACCCTTAATCTTTCTCATACACTTCCGACCCCATTAATCATATGCTTCTCTCCTTAAAAATCAACGCGTTAGGCAACATTAAAAAGCGCTTCAGCGACGAGGCCCCGCTATCTTGAAAAAGTGGAATCCCAGACACACACTTTCTTTCTGCCACCCACAACTGAGCTGGTATCATAGCGGCCTCTTTTATTTGATATCGCCCCATGAACGAAGCAAGTCTACTGGCCTTTTCCATCTCCATTACCGGCCCCATTTTTATGGTGGTTTTACTGGGCTTATTGCTTAAACAACTTGGAGTGATTCACCTCCAATTTGTTCAACCTGCTTCTGACTTAGTCTTTAAGGTAGGGCTGCCGGCTATTTTATTTTTAAGTATTTACCGCGCAGATTTGGATAACTTTTCCATGGGCTTGCCATTATTGGTGGCCATACCCATTACCCTTTTGTTGTTTGCCTTGTCGCTACCCATTGGCCGCCTTCTTATCGCAGACAAGGGTGATTGCGGGGTGTTTGTGCAAGGTGCCTTTCGTGGCAATTTGGCAGTTATCGGACTGGCATTTTGCAGTAATGCCTATGGTGAGCAGGGCTTGGCTACGGCCGCCGTACCGGTCGCCGTGCTGACAATTCTGTATAACCTATTGGCCGTCGTGGCATTAAACCCGATCGAATCCGACAATTCACAATCCCCCTTGCGGCGAATGGCAATGAACACGCTAAAAAATCCGCTGCTCATCGGTATTGCGCTGGGGTTTCTGATGAAGCTTAGCGAGCTTCCTCTACCCAGGTTGCTCGAGGACACCGGTAATTACTTTGCACAAATGACATTACCGCTGGCACTACTGTGTATTGGTGCCTCTATGAATATGAAAGCACTCAAACACTCTGGCGTGAGCACCCTAACCTCGTCACTTCTCAAGTTAATTGTGGCGCCCCTGTTAATGATTAGCATAGCCATCTGGCTTGGGGTCCGAGGTATGGAGTTGGGTATTCTATTTTTTCTGGTGGCATCACCCACGGCGGTGGCAAGCTTTATTCAAGTGAAAGCAATGGGTGGTAATGGTGAGTTCGCTGCTAATATCGTGGTGATGTCTACATTATTAGGCATTGTCACGGTTACCGGCGGCTTGCTGGTATTAAAGGCGTTAGCCTTGATATAAAACCAACGATATCTAGTACTCCTCCTTTACAAGCAAGCCTCAAACACAGCGCTATTATCACCTTGCACTTAATGACTAACGATAGCTACCACAGGTAGAATAATGCCTTTGCCAAACTCTCCCTATGACTGAGGTCTTATATGAATGACCATGTAAACCCACAGGCACACCCTGCCTTTGAGTTTCTGCGCAGTGAGCGCATCGAATCCCTGAACATTGAGGTCGCAGAATACCGCCATCGAAAAACCGGGGCACAGCATGTCCATATAACGGCCGACAACACGGAAAATGTGTTTCTGGTGGCGCTGAGAACAGTACCTAAGGATTCCACCGGTGTTGCCCATATTCTCGAGCACACAGCCCTGTGTGGCAGTGAAAAATACCCGGTCCGCGACCCGTTCTTTATGATGATTCGCCGGTCACTGAATACCTTTATGAATGCCATGACCAGCTCCGACTGGACGGCATACCCGTTTGCCAGCCAAAACAAAAAAGACTTCAACAATTTACTGGATGTGTATCTGGATGCGGTATTTTTCTCGCGACTGGACGAACTGGACTTTGCCCAGGAAGGCCATCGGGTTGAGTTTGCCGAGCCAGACAATGCCGACTCACCGCTGGTTTACAAAGGTGTTGTATTCAATGAAATGAAAGGTGCCATGAGTTCGGTACCCTCTACCCTTTGGCATACGATGTGTAAATACCTCTACCCCACCACCACTTATCATTTCAACAGTGGCGGTGACCCGGAGTGTATACCCGACCTCTCTCACGAACAGCTGAAGGCCTTCTACCAAACACACTACCACCCATCCAACGCCATTTTTATGACCTATGGGGACACACCAGCAGAAGAGCTACAAGCCACATTTGAAACACAGGCACTAGCTCGGTTCGAACCACTGCAGATCGAAATTTCGGTTCCCGATGAGCAGCGCTACCAAAAACCTATCGCCGTAGAAGAAGCCTATGCCTTTAATGAAGAAGGCAGCACCGACAATAAAACCCATATTATCTTGAGCTGGTTACTCGGCAAAGCGACTGATCTTGAAGCCAGCATGGAAGCTCACCTACTGTGCAGCATTCTGCTGGACAACAGTGCTTCGCCATTACAGAAGGCGCTGGAGACAACCGACTTAGGTACGTCACCCTCGCCATTGTGTGGCCTGGACGACTCCCAACGAGAGCTGTGTTTTGTCTGCGGCATTGAAGGCAGCGAGGCCGATCGTGCTGAAGATTTAGAAAAAATGATTCTCGATGTACTGCGGGATGTAGCCGACAACGGCATACCTCAGGCTCAGGTTGAGGCCTCACTCCATCAACTGGAATTACAACAGCGTGAGATCGGCGGGGACGGTTACCCCTATGGCCTACAGCTAATATTAACAGCCTTAACCAGTGCCACTCACCGCGGAGATGCCATTGCCCTATTGAATCTGGATCCGGTATTAGAAAAACTCCGCAGTAATATTCAGGACCCCAACTACATTAAACAGCTGGCCCGTAATCTACTGTTGGACAACCCTCACAGGGTTCGGCTCACCATGACGCCGGATACATTACTTTCGGCCAAAAGAGACGAGGCCGAGGCACAGCGATTAGCTGCGATAAAGGCCGGGCTGGACAACGCCGGCAAGCAGGCAATTATTGAAAAAGCTCGTGTACTAAATGACCGACAGCAACAAAAAGATGACGAGTCAATATTGCCTAAAGTCGGGCTGGAAGATATCCCACTGGAAATGGCTTATGTGGCAGCATCCGAAACACTGAAAAGCCCACTTCCGCTAACCAGTTATGCTGCTGGCACCAACGGTTTGGTCTATCAGCAAGTTATTCTTCCATTACCAGCATTAACGGAACAGCAGTTAAACCTGCTACCCATCTACAGCAACTGCCTCACCGAGCTAGGAGCCGGCGACAAAGACTATCTTGCAACCCAGCTTTGGCAATCTCAAATCTGTGGTGGCATTCATGCCTATGCTAGTGCCCGAGGACTGCCCGACAACGAACAGACACTGTCTGGCCATCTGACCTTATCCGCCAAAGGGTTGGCCCGAAACCAAGCCGCAATGACCGAGCTCATGCAAGAAACATTGGAGCAGGTACGCTTCGATGAACTGCCACGCATTCATGAATTAATAGCCCAAACCCGTGCTCGACGTGAGGCCAGTGTAACCGGTAGCGGCCATAGCCTGGCGATGACCGCAGCTTCCAGCGGCACGAGCCCCGGGGCAAAGCTGACCCACCAATGGGGCGGTCTTGAAGGTATCCGACAGATCAAACAATTGGACATTAGCCTGAGTAACGAAGGCGCACTATCAGATCTGGCTGAACAGCTCACCGAGATACACCAGCTGATGATGAATGCGCCCCGCGAGTTTTTGATTGTCGGTGAAGCCGACAAATTTGCAGACTATTATCAGGGCATTCAACAGAACTTTACTCAAAACACTCACCGTGCTTTTACAGAGTTCAGCCAACCAGAGTTACATCAAAAGGTAGCCGAACTATGGAAGACCAGCACGCAGGTTAACTTCTGTGCAAAATCCTACCCTACCGTAGCAATGGCGCACCCAGACGCTGCGGCATTAACCGTATTGGGCGGCTTCCTACGCAATGGTTATTTGCATCGCGCCATCCGCGAACAAGGTGGTGCCTACGGTGGTGGCGCCGCTCAGGATAGCAACATTGCCGCTTTCCGGTTCTTCTCTTACCGCGACCCCCGCATTGAAGGCACGCTGAATGATTTTGATCAGTCACTGGCTTGGCTCCAGAACGAAAACCACGAATGGTCTCAGGTAGAGGAAGCCATACTCGGCGTTATCAGCTCCATTGACAAACCCGGCTCACCTGCGGGTGAAGCCAAGCAGACCTTCCACGCCGAACTTTATGGTCGCTCTCGCAACGTACGGGAAATGTTCCGCAATCAAGTTAAAGCCGTCACGCTGGCAGACTTACAGCGGGTAGCAGCCACTTACCTGAAAGAAGATAACGCCAGCACGGCAGTGATTACGAACCCGGATAATACGCAAGTAGCCGATTCGCTGAACCTAACACCAGTGACACTCTAAGGTCTGAAATAAGCATGAGTAATTCACGGGATAATCTTTACGCCGTACCACAACTGGACATTGCCGGATTCCGGTTTGACAAGGCTGTGGCTTCGGTATTTCCCGATATGATCAAACGTTCGGTACCCGGCTACGAAACCATTATTGCTATGACCGGCACATTGGCTGAACGCTATGTGCAAGCCAATAGCCATTGTTACGATTTGGGTTGTTCTCTGGGCGCTTCCACTATCGCCATGCGTCATCACATTTCACACCCGAACTGTGACATTGTGGCTGTAGATAACAGCGAGGATATGCTGAAACAGTGTCAAAGCATTCTGCACAAGGACGATGCCAGTGCCCCCTCAGGGCTGTCGCCCGTAGAGCTAGTGTGTGGCAATGTTCAGGACATTTCCATCGTCAACGCCAGCATGGTCGTATTGAACTTTACCCTGCAATTTATCCCGGTGGAGCAGCGAACTGAATTACTACATCGCATAGCCGACGGTTTATTACCCGGTGGTGTGCTGGTGCTGTCAGAAAAAGTGGCCTTTGATGACCCACAGCATCAGGAGTTAATGATTGAGCTTCACCACAATTTTAAACGCGCCAATGGTTACAGTGATTTGGAAATCAGCCAGAAGCGTTCCGCACTGGATGATGTCCTGGTGCCAGAAACACTGGAAGTTAACCGAAAACGTCTACGTAAAGCAGGATTCAGTAGTGTGGACGTGTGGTTCCAGTGTTTTAACTTTGCCTCACTGATTGCAATCAAATAATCGCCCTCAATAAATAGCACCCAACATGCCCTCAAAGAAATCACCGCTGATCAACTTTTCTCCTTTACTGACGGCCCTTGCAGACGGGCCGCTCTCAAGCTGGGCGAAACGCCTACCCGAACAGCTTGAGCAGGCTATAACTATAGAGCGCTGGGGTGATATGCCTGAATGGCAATCGGTGCTGGATAACCTGCCGCTGATTGCGCCAACACAATTGGATCTGAAACAGGGTGTCACCATAGGGCAATCCAGTGATTGCGATGACAACACCCGACAGCAGTTAAAAGATGTGCTCATGGGACTTCACCCCTGGCGAAAAGGCCCCTACGAGCTGTTTGGCCTGCATCTTGATACTGAGTGGCGATCAGACTGGAAATGGGATCGCGTAATCCCGCACCTCGCCCCCTTGCAAGATCGGTTAGTGTTGGATGTGGGTTGCGGTAATGGCTACCACTGCTGGCGAATGTTGGGGGAAGGCGCCAACCGGGTGATCGGGATTGATCCCTCAGGCAAGTTTGTTCATCAGTTCTACGCTGTTAAATTTTATGCACAAAAACAGACCCGGGGCTTCGATAAGCTAGCGCCTTCTACCGATGTTTTACCTATTGATGTTTTACCCCTGGGCATTGAGCAATTACCGCCGGAACTAAAGGCTTTTGATACCGTGTTTTCAATGGGGGTGTTCTACCATCGCCGCTCACCCATGGATCACTTGAGAGAGCTCAGGGACTGCTTGCGCGCTGATGGACAGCTGGTGTTGGAAACACTGGTGATTGAAGCTGGTCTGGGCGAAGTACTGGTACCGGAAGGCCGCTACGCTAAAATGCGTAATGTCTGGTTTCTGCCCAGTGTCGAGACGTTACTTTCGTGGATGAGGAAGTGTGGTCTCAAAAACCCACGCATGGTCGACATCGCCAAAACCAGCATCGAAGAACAGCGATCCACAGAATGGATGCAGTTTCATTCTCTGCGAGACTTTTTAGACCCAAGTGATGACAAGCTTACGGCGGAAGGACACCCGGCCCCGGTAAGAGCAGTGTTTATAGCCGAAGCCTAAATAGCGGCATTTAAACTAATTAGTCATCCAGCACCACAAGTGGCGTATCTAGACCAAACTCCGCGTGGATTTGAGCACACCACTGGTTGAGTCGAGCTGAAGAGAGTTCCGGCTGCTGGTCTTCATCAAGCGCAAGCCCCATAAAGAGCTTCCCTCCTGCCACGTCTGACCCTAAGGCTATTTCTGCTTTTGAGGCATCGTAGTCATAACCCTCCGTCGGCCAATAACCCACGATTTTATCCGCAGTTTTGATCACCACATCGTGGAGCATTCCCATGGCATCCAGAAAGAAATCTCCATAGCCGAACTGGTCTCCCAGACCGACAAATGCCACTGTTTTTCCAGAGAAGTCGATAGCTTCAACATCGTCCCAGAAGTCTTCCCAGTCGGACTGAATCTGACCAAAATCCCAAGTGGGAATACCAAGAATCAGTTTGTCGTAGTCCATAAATTCTAGCTGAGTGACGTCACCCACATCGTGTACATCTACCACATCTTCACCCAAACGTTGGGCAATACGATAGGCGATGGATTCGGTATTTCCCTCATCACTACCAAAAAACAAACCAATCTTGGTCACGACACCCTCAAACTAAACAATGGTTATTAAGACAGCAGCCAAAAACAGCTGCGCGGATTCTCCCAGCTCTACCACGATGCTGCAACAAACTAAGGTCAAAAAAATGTTCAGTGGCCGATGACTGACATCAACTATATTGCTACTTCGCCAATACATCCAAGGGATCGGTGTAATCATATCCCAGTGCAGCAGCCACGGCCGGATAAGTCACCAGGCCTTTATAGATATTCAGCCCTCGGCGAAGATTGTCATTACGCAGCATGGAACCAATGGGGTCATCGGCAAGTTGCACCGCAAAAGGAAGGTTTACATTGGTCAGGGCCATAGTCGCAGTGCGAGCCACGCCGCCCGGTATATTGGCCACACAATAATGAACTACATCATCAACCACGAAGGTTGGCTGTTGATGGGTGGTGGGCCTGGATGTTTCAAAGCAACCACCCTGATCAATGGCAACATCCACCACCACGGATCCCTTTTTCATGCCCTTAATAATATCGCGGGAAATCAACTTTGGGGTGGCACCCCCAGGGATGAGGACAGCACCAATAATGAGGTCTGCCAACAAAGCATATTCTTCGATAGCGGCCGTAGTGGCATAGACACACCGGGCACGGCCTGAGAACTGTCTTTCCAGATCACGCAATCGATCAATTGAACGATCGACAATAGTGACATCTGCGCCAATACCTATAGCGATACTGGCGGCATTTTCCCCTACCACACCACCACCAAGTATCAACACGTTAGCTGGCGCAACACCTGGCACACCACCCAATAAGAGACCCCGCCCACCGTAAGCATTGCCCAGATGGTGCGCACCTTCCTGCACTGACATTCGCCCCGCTACTTCCGACATAGGGGCAAGCAGAGGAAGACGTCCCTGGTTGTCGGTAACCGTTTCGTAGGCAATGCAGGTGGCTCCAGATTTAATCAATAATTCGGCCTGCAAGGGATCCGCAGCTAAATGTAGGTAGGCAAATAACACCTGGTTTTCGCGGAGCATCTCGCACTCCGCAGGCTGGGGTTCTTTCACCTTGGCGACCATGTCTGCTTCGCGGTAGACCTGCTCGGCAGTGGTGGCAATCGATGCTCCGGCATGAACATACATCTCATTGGGAAAATCCACAGCCGCACCCGCATTATTTTCAATAATCACCTGATGCCCACGAAACACCAGTTCCTGTACAGATGCAGGACGTAAACCAACACGGTACTCATTGTTTTTAATTTCTTTAGGTACACCAATTAACATGAACACTCCCCTTACCACACTGGTTTGTTATTCAGGTTTTTTCAACCCCCACCCACGAGACAACAACGCCTTACGTTAAGTATAGAGCAGAGTAGAAATGGTAGATTTCATATGGGTTTTCTAAGGGGAAAATTACAAAAAAACCTGCTTTAACCGGCGGTTACATCACAGATTTTTACTACTAATTTAGAAAAATCGACTGATTTGCAGCTGAATATAGTCATCCCGACTGAAGGAATAGAGTGGCTCATCCTGTTCGGCATTGGTTATTGCTCTCGCCCGCAATTCCAGAA
This sequence comes from Cellvibrionales bacterium UBA3090, assembly GCA_002367235.1. Lineage (GTDB taxonomy): Bacteria > Pseudomonadota > Gammaproteobacteria > Pseudomonadales > Porticoccaceae > Porticoccus. Next base: position 15,152 of record DFBC01000158.1, on the reverse strand, counting down.
CGACGTTGTCACCAAACCGCCTTTCGGCCTCGAGGTTGAAAAAAGTCTCAGAGGTCTTTTTATCCACCACCACACCCGCCAGTACAGCGGTATCTTGAGTATCATTTAATGACCACCGGCCACCAAAAAAAACATCGTTATCCGCGGTGGTTAGCGGCTCCTGCGATGAGCGTTCATCGTGCTGATACTCCAGCAAGAAACCAATATCCGCATCGCTCTCATACACTTGATAAAAGGTATACTCGAAACCGGCGACTGAAGCCATATAGGACTGCTCATAGCCATCCCTGACAATCGCTTCCAGTTTCCATAGCCAGGCATCTCTGGTGTATTGAAGATCTAACCCGACCTGATCAATTTGATCATAGAATGGCGTCAGCTCGCGGCCGCTGGGCGCTAGCTCTAACCTCGGTTCACGGTTTGTGCCGCGAAAATAATATAACCCTACATCGACATCACCAAAGTAGTGGCTGTATCTCAAAGCAAAATCTAGATGTTTGTCCTTGTCTCCCGATTCGTATTCGGCATCGTCCCAAGCCACAGGCAATGGCGAACGAAAACGACCGTCTTGACCGGGGAATGTCCGCTCGCGAAAATACGGCAGCAGGTAAACGTTCAACAAGCCCCAATCCTGCTGCAATGCAAGATTGACCATGGGCTGCCCAAGCTTATCTTCCTGATCAATATCTTCTACCAGATCTGTCTGGTTGATAATATCCACCAGATGAACAGATTCCGTCACGCCCCAGAAAACTTTATTGATACCAACAAGTAGCTCATACCCATCGCCTTCGTAAGCCCAATATGCTTCCCGAAGGTCAAAGTGGCTGCGTTCGTCGTCATTTTCGTCCCAGCGGGCAAAGGGAATAAAGGAGGCCCGCTGGTCACCCTCTTCACTCCGCCAACGCACCTCCCACTCACCGGACACGGAAGCCTCAACATCACTGGTATTTTGTTGTGGCCATAGAGCATCCTGAGTAAAACCCCTTACCTGCAATGCTGTATTGCCAGAAATATCCCAATGGGACTCATCAGCTATTGTTGTAATTGAGGCTAAGCCCATAACACTCATTATGGACAGGCCAGCCAAACGGCTTGCCTGTGAACGGAAGTTAATTTTCAGCATGATTACCTCAGGCGAGACAGCCGGCCTTTTACAAAATCTTTGTCGGTCAACCCGACACCAAATTTATATTCGCCATAGACGAGATCTGTGCTCTTGTTTGTCTGCAGGTTTTTCATGGCCATACGATGCGCACGCCAATATTTCCCATCATATTTACGGTAGTCCTCAAACTTCAGCTCTTTAAGAAGGCTGTCGCGACGGTCGTAAAACTCAATTTTCCGAATTTGATAATCGGTAGTATCCACCCATGAGATCTGCCTGGTGTAGCCCGAGTTTTCATAACGGGGATAGCGCTCCACCACATCGCATTGCAATTCACCACAGGGTTCTTCCCGCAAATACTTATAGCTGAACTTGTTCAATTCACTCGCCGTAAAATCTTCAAAGGCAAATTCTGAACCGACAAAAGGGCCAGATTTATTTCTGGATGAAATTCTTTTTACCCTCTTCAGTGCGGGCAAATAGAGCCACTGATCATCAGGGTCAAGAATTTTTGCATGAGACAGCAATGCCGTCCCTTCAATATCTCTTGGTATCGAAAATAGTACCAAACTTTTATCCCCCACCGATTCATCGGGCATTTCAAGCGTCGTGAAACTCATGCTTCGGGAGGACTCCTGACCGGCTGCATTCCGCAGCACCATGGTCATTTCAACCGCACTATCGCCAAAGCCCCGATCGGACCGATCTGATCTTGCCGCGACATCAAAACCTTTACCTTCTTGCGCACCACCCTCACCCTGAGTGGCGGCCAGCACATCGAAGGCTCCCAACACACCCACCACGGATAAAAAAGTGGCACGTAAGAAATTCAGTTGTTTCATTTTATTCTCCTTTAAAAATGTCACTTTTTCATACCAGTCTTTTATCAAGAATTTGGCACTGACACTGCATTAGTTGTAGATACACTGCTCTTTTCTTTACCGATCACCAACAAAAGCGCGGGGAGGAACAGGAAGTCCAGTATCAGGGCAAATAAGATCGACATAATGGTCATCCACCCCATATCCACATTCATTTTGAAGGCCGACGTTGTCAACACCAGGAAGCCGACGATCAAGATGATGGTATTAACTAAGATAGCCATGCCCACGTTGCGATAGGCATATCGAATGGAATCTTCCGCAGAGAGTCCCTTTTCATTTCGGGCTCGCACATATTTTGAAAGAAAATGCACCGTATCATCCACAATAATACCCAATGAAATGGAAGCAACGGTAGCAACAGAAAATCCCACCTCACCAATAAGTAATGCCCAAGTGCCAAATGTCATCAATAGAGGCAAACCATTAGGTATCATACTCAACATGCCCAGTCGGAAACTTCTTAAGGCAAGAATCATGATAAGAGCAATCGCTATAATTGCAGCAATAGTACCTGTGATCATGTTGTCTATATTGCGATCGGTAATGTAGGTAAACATCACCTGAGCACTGGTAGGTTGCGCTTGCATATAGTCGGGCCAGTTTTCGGCCATCCACTCGCGGGACTCGGCTAGAAACACCTTGGTTTCACTGGTAGTCGCCCTCTGCAGCATGGCAGTGACCCGAGTGGCTGATTTATCCACATTGATTCTGTCGTTGAGATCCAGGCCATAGGGCAGAGACAGCTCATATAACAACAGATACTGTGCCGATAACTCTCGATTATCAGGTATGCGATAAAAACCCTGATCGTCGCCGTGCATATTTTTGTTCAGCCGTTTCATGATGTCAGTGATAGAGTAAACATGTATCACCTCTGGCTGAGAACGGAGAAACAATACAAAATCTTCAAGGTGGTTTAGATATTCGGGTTCACTGATTCCGCCAGCATTAAGTGCAGGCACAGAGAATTCTATAGGGTACAACCCAAAGTACTTCAGCGCCTGATCCGACTCAGTTCTAAATTCGACACGTTCGTCAAAATACTCAACCCATTGATCGTTAAACGTAATGGTTGGAATAAGAGCCATGAAAGCCAGAACAGTGAGGGTTATACCCAACAACAACTTGCGATAATGTTCAATCACGAAGTTAGCCAACCGAGCCATCATTACTTGTGACCATTCAGCCTCATGCGCCTCTTTCACTTTGACGGGTAATAAACTCATCAAAGCGGGCAGCAGCGTGATTGAAAACAGCCAGGCGGCGCCAATCCCTACTGCCGTGATATTACCGAGGTGCCAAAACGGTGGAGAATCCGAGAAGTTCAATGAAAGGAAACCCACGATAGTCGTCACTGACGTAATGGTGACCGGCATAAAATTCAAGCGCACCGCTTCGGGAATTGCTTCAGATTTCGCCAGCCCTTCGCGCATGAGGCCACGCATAGAAAGAAGAATATGAATAGAGTCCGCCACGGCGAGCGTAAGAATAACTGTCGTAGCACTCATGGAAATTGGTGTGAGCTTAATACCCCAGAAACCTGCCAGCCCCATACCAACGACAGACGAAAAGGCAATCACAAACAAAATAGATAATGTACCCGCAAACGAACGAAGAATTAGCCAGGACATTACTAATATCACCAGAAACATCAATGGTGTCAGCGTTACTGCATCCAACATCCCTACTTCCGAAAAGGTGTTATTGAGCATCGAGACGCCAGTCAATGAAATATTGATACCGCGATAGTCTGTTTCTATCCGGTCACGCAGTGCTCTTGCCGCAGTGACAGCTTCAGGCACCTCAGTCAAATTTTTCTCTGGATACTGTAGGATCACATTGATAGCGGTAACATCACCGGAAGGCGTGACCAGCTGATTGACCAACAGCGGCTCTTCGAGCGAAATTTTCTTACGCTCGACTAATTCGGAAGGGCTCAGGTCGCTTGCATTGATAACCAAGTCTTCCACAATCAGGTCATCGTCTATCGCCTTGGTGTATTGAAAATTACTAATGGAATCAACACGAATGGCGTAAGGTATCTTCCAGGCCTCAGCCGTGAGCGCCTCTACTGCAGCCAAGGTGTTGTTATTAAAAGCAGTCTCACTATCACTCTCGTCTGTCTGCTCAATAACGAACAAGATGTTGTCATTTTTGGTATAGGTAGCCTGTAAATTCTCGAATGCCGCTAACTCAGGGTTTTCTTCAGAAAAAAACGTCCGGTAGTTTGCTGAAAATGCCAGCTTTGACATCCCTGCACCAGCAGCAATAGTCATGACAACAACGCCAATTAGCACCAACCAACGGAATTGAATGACCCCTCTGGTTAACTTTGCGGAGAATCGATCTATCGCTTCAAAATACCGGTCCATGAGATTACCTCAGATTATTAATTACCAAATGGTCATAAATAAAAAAATACTAACAACTCACCTACGGAGCATCCAAACTTGTTGAGCACGGCTAAACCCAAGCATTCAGTATATCCTCTAGAACGTAGCTAACATGATCAGTATTAGAAAATCCTTTTATCGTTGCCGCAAGCCCCGCTAGTGCCACCATTAATACCGCCGCCAACCGATCTGGTTCTTGTTTAATGGTGATTTCGCCATCACGCTGTGCCCTATCAATGAGATCAGTCAAAAACCGCTGTTTCATAGCATAGCTTTGGCTGATCATTTGCTTCACCTCTGGATCATGGGGTGCCATTTCAACCAAGGTATTAACCACCATACAACCCTCACCAGCTATACAGTTAGCCGTTATTTCTTTTAGTAAAGAACGTAGATTAGCCATAGGTGAATCATGTAAATAAGCGCTCGATGCAACATCTTTAAATGATTGATCCATGTAATATTTCAGTGACTTTAAAAATAGTTGATGCTTGTCGCCAAAAGCTTGATAAAGGCTACCCTTATGCAGCCCCGTCGCTATGCACAAATCTTTTAGTGACGTGCCTTCGTAACCCTGATGCCAAAATATATTCATCACAGCATCAAGTACCCGATCCTCTTCAAACTGCCGAGGCCGCCCTACACGTCTATGTTGATCGGAAATATTCAATCTTGCACCATTTATTACCATATGGTCAAATATA
>DFBC01000158.1:0-9945 GCA_002367235.1 Cellvibrionales bacterium UBA3090 | reverse complement strand
GCACTCGGAAGGATTCGAACCTTCGGCCGCTCGGTTCGTAGGAATACCGTTAAAGATAATACCCTTTAAAACAAACAGATATAAACCAAACCATTGCATAAACTACCACCAAATAGCTTTAGTTAACTGTCAAACTTTACGTTGACTCAGTTTCTTCTTTTCCGATTTAAGCCATTCAAGGTAATTAGATTCAAGAACCCTCACCCCACCAGGATAGTGACCATTGAACCAGTGATAAGCATCAGCAGCCAAGCACTTGTTCTTGTTCATTTCAACCATATACCCCTGCATATACGGCTTGTTAACCGGCAACATCAGAAAATAAACCAAGGCCCAAGAATTTGCATATAGGTAGCTATTATTCTTAACCTGCCAATCTTCAGGATCTGTTGAGAACAACCTTTTAAGGCTCATTATTTGATACCTACCCCCAACCTCCTTTAGCCAATGCTGATTAATTAATGCCTGAGAGTATTGCTCTCTTACTTTTATCTGCTGGAAGTATTCTGCCAGCCCCTCATTAAACCACTTAGGCGTGTTGCCAAAGTTTTGTGCATTAATCACATGTGTAGCCTCATGCAAGGCAACCCTTTTAGACTCCTCGCTGTTCATATATAAAACTGCTGCTACGTTATAGCGGCCAGAATAGAAGCCAGCCACTGTTGCTTTTACATTTGGGGCTATTCTTTCCCTGAATCGGTCATATGCGTTCTTATTCAAAAAAATCTTTATATCGATCTTTGATTTATACAGGCTCTCCAAACTCAAATACTCAGCAATTGTCTTATAAATAGCCTTTCCTCCAATCTCCAATGGAGTTTTAAAATCATTAATCACAAACCCGCTTGGAAACATGACATTCAGATCAAAGAAGTCCTTTTCTATGCCCCCATTTCTGACAATTTCTGCCAACTCACCTTTAGGTGCTTTATCTCCATAATGAACTTGCCCCTCATTATCTTTCCATTTGTAAATAAGACTTTTTTGTTCATCTTCAATACCCCCCAATTTGTCATTGGTACATTGAAAAATGTCCCCGTGATCACCAAGACCACCAGTAGAAATGATCTTTTTCGTGTCTAGTTGCTGTTTTCTTGATGGGAGTTCTTGGGGGCGGGAAATTATATTTTGATAAATATCTTTAATCTGTAATTGAAAGTACGACATTGAGAACTGTCGGCCGTCTAACTGCCATGCAATCACCCACGACAAGACAACACAAAGAACTACAGACATATAAGCTAATTTGCTTTTTTTCATGGCTTCCATTCCATTGATTAACTTACCGACCTACGATCCCCCTACACTGGAAAACAAAAAAAGGCCTACCATTTCTGGTAAGCCTTTGATTTGTATGGCGCACTCGGAAGGATTCGAACCTTCGACCGCTCGGTTCGTAGCCGAGTACTCTATCCAGCTGAGCTACGAGTGCGTTGAGGGCGCGTAATATAAGAAAGTGTGCGTTTGTAGTCAAGCCGAAAAGCAATATTAGCTAAAATTCGTTCACATCTGCCAGCTAATGGGCAGCCGATATTGCACCCCGCTCAAAAAAAGTATTACTTCAACCTTCTAATAGCAATAACAGTAGCACCCCTAGCAGTATTGGCATGGCCATAACTCTGTAAATATTGGGTTCATCATTGTAATCTAGAGATAGGTTCTTGTTGCCCAGGAGGCAAACTATGATACGTGTAGCAATCAATGGTTATGGACGCATAGGTCGCAACATCCTCAAGGCCCTGTATGAGCGACCCGAGTTAAAAGATCAGATCGAGATCGTCGCTATCAACGACAAAGGCGACGTCGCAATAAACTCTCATTTGACCCAATACGATAGTGTCCACGGTCGATTTGCACACCAAGTAACACATGATGAGAACGACTTAATCATTGGCAACGACCGTATCAAAGTCTTATCGGAACCCAACCCCAAAAACTTGCCATGGCATGCGCTAGATATTGATGTAGTTTGCGAATGTACGGGCGTCTTCACTGATCGAAGTATGGCATCGAGTCACATAGAAGCTGGTGCCAGGAAGGTTTTGATTTCAGCACCAGGCAAGAATATGGATGCAACCATTGTCTTTGGCATCAACGATCATATTCTTAACGAGTCCCATCAGATCATCTCTAACGCATCCTGCACCACTAACTGCCTTGCCCCCATGGTGAAACCGCTACACGATAACCTGGGCATTCAATCCGGTTTTATGACCACAGTTCACGCCTACACCAACGATCAGCATTTAACCGATGTTTACCATCCCGACCTCTACAGAGCCAGATCTGCCACACAATCCATAATCCCAACAGGTACCGGCGCAGCAAAGGCCATAGGACAGGTATTGCCCGAACTTGAGGGCATCCTTGATGGAATGGCCGTACGAGTTCCCACAGCCAACGTATCCCTTGTCGACTTAACTTTTATCGCAAATAAAAGCACGTCTATTAATGAAGTAAACGAGATAATGCAACAAGCCGCCGAGAAGGGTGTTAACGGGGTATTAGACTGCGTAAGTCAACCTCTTGTCTCTATCGACTTCAACCACACAATTGCATCTTGCATCTTTGACACCAGCCATACTCGTGTAAACGATCAGCTTGTAAAAGTATTAGCTTGGTATGATAACGAGTGGGGCTTTTCCAACCGAATGCTCGATACAGCGCTTAAATTGGCAACCACCTAAATTACCCCTATAAGCATTGGTCATGGCTGCGCCCTACAGAGCTTTTCTCGATGAATACCCATGAGCCGTCCTTTACATCACGGTACAATACAAGCTTTATGATAATAGCCCACGGCAAGAAGGAAACCGACTATTGACCGATCATAGTTTCGGGGTAAACCCAAAAACGCTACCCGCATGGCAAGATCTCGAAGATTTGGCAGAGTCGATTAAGCACGACAGCATCATTGAATTATTCAATGAGGATCCTCTTCGGGCGGAGAAGTACACCATTAAAGCTGGCGAGATATGTTTAGACTATTCTAAAAACTTGGTGAATGATCAGGTGATTAGCAAATTGATTGAGCTAGCCGATCAATCATCGCTCAAAGCTCATGCACAAGCTATGTTCTCGGGAAAAAACATCAACACAACTGAGCAGAAAGCCGTGCTACACATGGCACTACGAAGTCGCCGTCAAGATGACTACCGTCATGATGATAAGCCGGTTATTGATCAGATAGAGCTCTCCTTACAACGAATGGCACACATCAGCCATCAAATAAGAGAAGGCCAGTGGCTCGGCGTTACAGGCAAACCGATAACAGATGTCATTCACCTTGGCGTGGGTGGTTCAGACCTTGGCCCAAGGATGGCATGTGAAGCTCTTCGCTCTTACGCACTCAGTGGGCTTAACTTGCATTTTGTATCCAATGCAGATGGTGCAGAGATTCTCTCCACCATAGCTGAGCTAAATCCTGAAACGACACTGATTATTCTAGTCAGCAAATCTTTCAGCACACAGGAAACCCTACTCAATGCCAACACGGCATTAAAATGGCTTTCAGAGTCTTTGGGTTTATCTTCTCCACAGTCATCGACACAGGTTATTGCAATAACCGCCGACAAAGAAAAAGCAACGGCATTTGGTATTTCAACTGAACGCATTCTTGAGTTCCAGGACTGGGTAGGCGGCCGCTATTCATTGTGGTCCTGCGTCGGACTATCTGTATCTATTTATCTTGGCTACAAAAATTTTACTGCAATACTCGAAGGTGCAAGAGAGATGGACATCCACTTCAGATCTGCACCTTTAGATAAAAATATGCCTGTCATATTAGCGCTGCTGGGTATTTGGCATAACAATTTTATGCATGCTGAAACCCAAGCGGTAATACCGTACTGTGAACGCCTAAAATTACTTCCAGCCTACTTACAACAGTTGGAAATGGAGAGCAATGGAAAATCAGTATCATTGAACAATGAAGCCCTGGACTATTCCACGGCACCTATCATTTGGGGGCAAACAGGCACCGACAGCCAACATGCTTTTTTCCAGCTACTACATCAGGGTACCCATTATGTTCCTGTTGATTTTATCGGGTTTATTAATGACCCAGTAAGCAACAGAAAACATCACAATTTTTTATTGAGTAATTTAATTGCTCAGGCATCTGCATTAATGACAGGCAGAACAAAAACAGGCGTAGCACCACATAAAATCTACAAGGGAAACAAACCCTCAAATGTAATTTTAATCAATGAATTAACACCCAAAAATTTTGGGGCCATGGTTGCGCTCTATGAACACAAGGTTTTTGTGCAGGGGAGTATCTGGAATATTAATTCATACGACCAATGGGGCGTTGAGTTAGGGAAAGAGATGACAAGAAAGGTGTTAAAGGAAAACACTGGCGATAGCCAGTCTGTTGATACATCGACACAGCATCTTCAGAAATACATCAATACACACACCAACGTTAACAGCTGACGACCTCTTTGCACGCTTGATCCGACCATCATAAATTGCCAGTATTGCCTCAGTGGCAATCAAGACATGAGGTGGCTTCTGAACCATAGCCACTCTTAGAAACTGATAGTTCTGATTTCCTCTGACTCAGAAACCCAACCTTTCATTCCTGCACATAAATAAAAAAGGCCCCAAAGGGGCCTTTTTTATTTAGCAACGATATACCTATCAGTGGTTAGGGATAACAGGTGTGTAGTTCACACCTGTTATCAACTAAACCGTTATCCAATAAGCTTACTTCTTGTCCGCAAAGATAAACTTAGGCTTGCAGATATAAGCCAGGGCTGGCATTAGGAACAACGCACTCAGCGCTGAAACCGTTAACCACAGGCCAATCAGCATACCCATCTCTGCCTGGAAACGTAGTGATGAGAACAGCCATACACACACACTCGCAATCAATACAAATGCGGTAACCAGAACACCACGTCCTGCACAGTGTAGTGACAGGGATATAGCCTCCATGTGAGTCTTACCACTGTCGTATTCACCTTTGATACGGTCACAGATGTAAAGTGCGTAATCCACACCCAAACCAATACCCAAAGCGGCCACTGGAACGGTGTTAATGTTCATACCAATGTTCTGCCATGACATAAAGGCAAAGGTAACAAGGTTTGCCAATACCACTGGAACCATAAAGAACATACCAGCAATACTAGAGCGGTAAACGATGATACACATCATAACCAGGATGAAGAGGGCCAACGCGATAGACTGAATCTGCCCAGAAAGAATTACTTCATTCACCGCAGCAATAACACCGATAGTACCGCCAGCAAGACTAATCTTCACGTCGGGGTTATCGGCAGAAAATTGCTTGACCCTGGCAATGGCGGTCTGGATCGTCTTACCTTTACGGTCAGCGAAGAACATTGTAATGGAGGCATTCATCCGGTTCACATCTGTGAAGCGGTTAAGGTCACCAGGTTCTGCTGCCCTTTCATACATATAAATCAGCTCTGCGTTATTGGTGGTTGTTTCACCAAGTTCAGCATATCTGAAGTTACCTTCACGAAGTGTTTCATTAACAGAAGGAAGGATGTCAGAAAGAGAAATACTGCCGCCAATTTGCGGTTGCATTTCCATATAACGCTGGAATCGCAGCATGGTATCAAGAACGTGAACGTTTTTGATTTGGTTCTTTTCTTCACGACCAACAACGACAAACATCCGATCAGCACCTGGAAATTGGGTGTTGATCGCTAATGAGTCCGCATTATAACGGGCGTCAGGCCATAGAATTGGGGAACCAGGATTTGCATCACCGACGGTCAAATGAACAGCTTTAAATCCACAGACAACAAAGAGCACAGCGGCAATCGCAACAACCACATACCTTGCACGCGTGGCAACAATGTTCACACACATATTAAGGAATGGGCGGATAACCAAGAGATCCAGGTTAAGTGGGTGTGCATATGACTTTGGCTTTTTAACCCAAGACAATAACACCGGAGTAACAACAATCGAGCTTACAGCTACAGTTGCTACCCAAACCACCGCTAGAACAACCAGTTTTTGCAGTAGAGGTATTGGACTAATCGCAACAACCGTCACACAACCTGCATCGGTAGCGATACCAAGCAGACCAGGTCTCAATAAGTCTTGCAGGGTAACTTTTGCTGCAGCATAGGAATCCAGATCTTCTTCATGACCTTTAACTGAATCGATCTCTTCGTGGAAACGGGTGATCATCTGCACGGAGTGAGATACAGCACGTGCAGTAATCAACATCGCCACAACAACTACGAGAGGATCGAAGTGAATACCTACTAGTTTTGCTACACCAAGCGCCCAAATTGCACTGATTGCACCAGCTATAAGTGGCAACAACGTACCGCGCCAGGTTCTGTTGATTAAAAACAGTAGGACTAAAAAGATCAAACCTGCGATAGTCACCAGTTTCATGGTTTCTGGAAGGAAGTGGTTTACCCAGCCATAGAGAATGGGGTTACCAACCAGCGAGATATCAACTGCATCGTTATCAAGCTTTTCGACCAGCGCATAAGCTTGCTCATAAGCAAGATTGTAGTCCAGCAGGTTATCAAAGAAGTCGACCGTGATTAATGTAGCCGATAGATCCTTTGAGACAAAGGGGCCATATACCAATGGGCTTCTTAAGATCGCCTCTTTGATTCGTTCAATGTCTGCCTCACTTTTCGGCAGGTTAGGCCACATATAAGGGAAACTTTCAATCCCCTCTGTGGATGCCCGAACCTCTTTCAGTTTTTTACCCGCAATTGAGTAAATCTGAAATTCATTGATCGCATCAATTTTGTACAAACCCTGTGTCAGAGCATGTATCTGCTCAAGGACAGGCATCTGAAAGATGTCACCCTTGGTAGACTGGACCATGAAGGTGATAATGCTTGTACCACCGAAGGTATTCTTAAATTCTTCATGCACCTTGACGTACGGGTGACTCGTAGGTTGTAAGTCCTCAAATACCGTCTTAACGTCAATACGCATTGCAAACGTAGCCAGAACAGCAGTCAAAGCAAGAACTACTACCAAGACCACCTTTCTAAACTTCATACAGAAAAGCGCAAAATTCTCTAACATTCTATTCTCCAACAACTCGAAATTGCATGGATGGGCGAACCCTTATAATTGTTTATTTGTATAACTCTTAGTCGTGATACAACGTCCAAGTTTTAGTTTTCAGATCTAACGAGCCTACAGTTGCACCCACAGCGAGGCCTTTATCACCGACAATTTCCATTTCAGTATGCGAGGTGTAATCTGTAGCTGAAATATTCATGGGCTCGAAGTCTTTCAGGTCATTGGTAAATGTCATCCACTTACCCTTATTGCCAATGGCCACCCACTTATTAATCGCTTCCGACCATTTAACATCCATTAAATGCTCGGTCATGCCGGATTGTTCGGGAGAAACATATGTCCAGGTTTCACCACCATCCGTAGTACCAACGACTACACCAGCCAAACCAACGATAGCAATTTCTTGAGGGTTTCTTGCGCCAATAGCGGCAAAACTGTTTGGGCTGTCAGTAAAGAGCTCCTCCCAGGTTGCGCCATTGTCAACGCTCTTAAATATTTGACCATATTCAGCTGCAACGAAAATTGTATTCGCATCAACTTTAACAATATCATTCATGAAGATATCGTTTTCTTCACGCAGTCGTTGCCAGGTTTTTCCGTAATCCATACTGCGGATAATCGTTCCCATCTCGCCAACAGCAAGTGCTTCGCCACCGGGATAGGTATGAACTTTAAGAAGTTTATTTGCTATTTCTGATTTTGGCGAATCAACTGAAACCCAGGTATTTCCACCATCTTCAGTCATCAGAGTAATACCCCCATTGCCTACGGCAACGGCGCGCTTATCATCCCATGCATCTACATCTTGAAGATGTACATCCACTGTTGCATCCTGGTTAGTCCAGGTTTTACCGCCATCTTTACTGATTAGCATTTTCCCGTAATTGCCTGCAGCCAAGTAGACATCGCCACTAAGATGTGCAACGCCAAAGATGTTATCCCTAACATTAATGGCAGCAGGAATAACTTCTTCAATTACTGCTTTAGGTTTTACAAAGATCCCGGCCCAAAGCAATGTACCTACAATGGCCCAAGGCAATATTGATATCAGCGTGAGTAATAGTTTTTGCCCTGCTGATTTTTCTTCTGGGCCCGAAGAACCAGACACTTCATTATCAGCTAGGTTTTTTCCAGCAACGTTCATAACACCCCCAAATAATCTTACATGATCGAACCCGACCATAATAATCTTATGTGCTTCGTCCAGCTATTAATTATTTTAATAAAAAACATTCCGGGCGAAGACTGCTGGCAATATTTTATTTTGCCAGCAGCTTCACACGGAATGATTAGATCGGACTTAACGTGCCAACTTGATCAGAGTTTTGAGTGACACATCTTGTTCCTCAACACCGGCAGGGTTGGCTTTCATGTTGGAAGACCAAGTAGTTGAGAACTCAGCTTTCCAATCAATGATGTGACCAACAACTGGCATCAGAGCCTGGTAACCATCATCACCAATATCGATACGATTTTGGAAGATAAAGGTTTTCCAGAACTTACCGTTCTTATCGTAAGCTTCACCCAGGTATGGACGAGGGTAGTCAACTTCCATATACACGATTTTCTTGCTGTAGGGGTGCTCATCAGGAGGCGTACCTTCGATTACCCATACTTCACGTGGTTCCCACTGAACTTGTTCGTTAGGGAAGAAGTGAGGAGCTGTATCCATGTCTACCGCTGGGAACTCTTTAATGGTGTTTTTAAACGCGAGGTTAACAGTCATCAAAGGCGCGTGAGCGATAGCAAAGATCCAACGCTTACCAGTCAAAGTAACGTCTTTATATTTGGTTGGTACTGCATCCCAAATATCCCAATCATCATACAGCTGCACTGTACCACCGATTGGATCCATCCAGGCGTTACCAGACAGACGACGTGCACGACGTACAGACTTCAAGTATGCCCAAACATCATCTGGAGTTTGTGCACTTGGGTCATTGTAGCGAATAGAGAAGATACCGATACCTTTAATATCTTGTGGGTAAATTGCCACAAGAACGGTTTTTTGCATGATAGTGCCATCACCTTCTGAAACTGGACCGCCATCTAGACGACCTTCCATATAGTAACGACGTGCCCACCAACGCTGAATACGCTCCATACCTTTGTGGGCATCAAGGAACACCCAAGAGATGTGACGCAAATCCATTGTTGCACCGTAAGTAGGTGAACGCAGGTTCCAGATCAGCTTATCACCCGCATTAGGATCGCTGCTTACGCCATTTTCATCCACTGTTTTCAAGATATCTTGTGGATCAAAGAACATACCAGCTTTCCAGCCGCCTACTTCACGAGTAGCAGTATCAAATGTAACATTTGCTTTGCCATCGATAGTTGCTTGCATGTACTTAGGATCCATTTCGATGAACTCTGAATGACGAGTGTTAATCATCAAAGCTTTCTCGCGGATCATCCACTCAACGTTTTCAGTGATCATGCTTCCTACGGTCTTGCCTTCGAAACACAAGCCCTTCACTTGATCAAAGTTGGACGCTTGGATAACTGTACCAGCCTCCATCTTGTCACCAGTACAACCGCCTAGTGCTTCAATAGGTGAAGGACTGCCATCCCAGCGACCTGCTGCGGGTGGATCACCGTAAAACAGTGCATTTGGCTTAGTGCCATCTGCTGTTTTAGCCACATAATCCACGGGCTTATCGGCATCGCTAGCCAGGGCAGCAAAAGGCGCCCCAACCAACAATCCAACAGAAACTACCGAAGTAGTTAACAACTTCTTATACATAGTAATACTCCCAGTTTTAATCAGTCTTATTTGCGACAACCAAGATTTTCATTAGTTGCCGCAAACAACCTCATATTATCTGCTTAGAACCACCCGACTTAGAACTGTCTGGTAAGTTTGAAGACCAATTGGTTGTCTTCAGCGAACCAGTCCATGAA
>DFBC01000016.1 GCA_002367235.1 Cellvibrionales bacterium UBA3090 | reverse complement strand
CTGCCATAGGGCACTTTCAACATGGTCATCGTCGAACCCAGACCCAGAAAGCCCATCCCATGGCGACGCTTGCTCAAAATTGCCTCTCGCTGCCCCTCTAAAGGCAGGCCATTGATTTCCACCACGTTATCCAGCATTCGAGTGAACACAGCAACGACTTCCCGGAAATTATCCCAATCAAAACGGGCATTGTCGGTGAAGGGATCCAGCACAAATTTGGTCAGATTCACGGAGCCTAATAAACAGCTGCCATAGGGTGGCAACGGCTGTTCACCACAGGGATTGGTGGCTCGAATATTTTCACAGAACCAATTGTTGTTCTGCTGGTTCACCTTATCAATCAGAATAAAACCGGGTTCAGCGTAATCGTAGGTGGACGTCATGATGACATTCCACAACTGACGGGCTTTTACCGTGCGGTATATACGGCAAGCCACCAACCCTTCGTCGTTAGTGATATAACCGTTGGTAGTAGGAAACTCACGCCACAACAGCGTGTCATCCGTTGGATCGACGGTACCCTGCTCTATTTCTTTATGGGAAACAGGGAAGCTCAGCGACCAGTCATCGTCACTCTTCACTGCTTCCATAAACCCTTCGGCAACCAACAGTGACAGATTGAACTGACGCAATCGGCCGTCTTCGCGCTTGGCCCGAATAAAATCAACCACATCCGGGTGACTGATATCAAAGGTTGCCATTTGGGCACCGCGACGGCCACCTGCCGAAGAAACGGTGAAACACATCTTGTCAAAGATATCCATAAAGGACAGCGGCCCAGAAGTGTATGCTCCCGCGCCAGAAACGTAAGCACCCCTAGGGCGCAGCGTGGAAAATTCGTAACCGATACCACAACCAGCCTTTAGTGTCAGACCGGCTTCAAGATTTTTCTCGAGGATGCCCTTCATTGAGTCTTCAATAATACCGGACACTGTACAGTTAATTGTTGAAGTGGCAGGTTTGTGCTCAAGCGCACCGGCATTTGAAATAATTCGGCCCGCGGGGATCGCACCATTGCGCAGCGCCCACAAAAACCGCTCGTACCACAGCCCCTGCTTTCCCTCATCCTCGACATCGGCGAGAGCGCGGGCAACACGACGGTAGGTGGCGTCGATGGTTTCATCGACAGGATTGCCATTTTTATCTTTGAGCCGGTATTTTTTATCCCAGATATCCTCTGAGGCAGCTTGCAGCTTTATTTCGATGGCAGCGGGCTCATCCGTAGTCTTCAATGCTTCAATCGACATAATGGTCCTTTTCCCGTTTTGCATAAGTGATTGATATCGCGCTGAATACCCTTATTTGATGGGGTATTGACACTCTCCCCACCCTTTTAGCACAGTTTTTTAACCAGAAAAAACTGCTGTTTGGCTACCAGCGATTACCGTAAGACAGTATCCAGTATACAAGATATTGTGTCTGTTACCAGAATAAACACTACAAGTAGTATTTCAGGCAAAAATCTATCCGTAAGACTAAATCCGCGAGCAGTCACTTTGCCGCTACCCCGCAAGAAATAAAGGACGGCCACCGCGAAGCCCCTAAATTAACAACGGCGGTCTGAAGAAGAGAAGTGACAGTCCATGACCAAATGGAGTCAAAATGGTCAGAAAAAATCATTTGCTCAAAAAATAGCCCTTTCCTTGGAAAAACAAACCGCTTCAAGGATAATGCCCCAATATCTGCAAAAACTAGTCTCAGATACTCATATATCCAAACACACCAACCAAAAGGATCCCCCATGATCATTTCTGAAAATGCTGTGGTGCTTTTTCACTACACACTCACTGACGCGGAAGGCAATCAGCTTGACTCGTCCACTGGACAAGACCCTCTGGCATACGTGCACGGGCACAAGAATATTATTCCCGGCCTTGAAAAAGCACTGGAAGGGAAACAAGCCGGCGATGTCATGGTAGTTACTATCGACGCTGCTGACGCTTACGGAGAGCGCCAGGAACAAATGGTGCAAGAGGTTCCACGTACATCTTTTCAAGTTGAAGAAATGGAACCCGGTATGCGCTTTGAAGCGCAGACGCCCAATGGACCCGTGTCTGTTGTTGTCACTAATGTGACTGACGAACTCGTTACTGTCGATGGCAACCATCCACTAGCGGGCAAAGATTTAACCTTCGATGTGAAAATTGATAGCGTTCGCGAAGCTTCGGAAGAAGAACTGTCCCATGGACACGTACACGGACCAGGTGGACATCAGCACTAATTGGCACAATGTATTTGCTTCGAAATGACGCAAATAACATAAAAAAGGCAGCCTGATCAGGCTGCCTTTTTTATTGCACGATAAACTTAGACCTACTGGCTCAGATTACGAATAAACAATACAGCCCCATAGATCATACTCATCGGCGTGTTCAATCGTGACTGCCACCATATCTCCGGGCTGAAGCCCCAGCTTTTCGACACTCTCGATGTCATTGATAAAGACATTGCCATCAATTTCCGGCGCATCCGCAGCAGAACGACCAATGGCACCCTCCTCATCTACTTCATCAATGAGCACCTCCAGTGTCTGCCCCACCTTGCGCTGCAGCCGTCGTGCGCTGATGGCCTGCTGGGTTTCCATAAACCGCTCCCAGCGCTGTTGCTGAATATCCTCAGGCACGTGATCGGGCAAGTCATTGGCCTTGGCGCCATCTACCGGTGAATATTTGAAACAACCTACGCGATCCAACTCGGCCTCTACCAGCCAGTCCAGTAGAAACTGGAAATCTTCTTCGGTTTCGCCGGGGAAACCGACGACAAAAGTGCTACGAATGGTTAGATCCGGACAAATGGCCCGCCAGGCTTTAATTCGCTCCAATACCTTTTCTTGATTGCCGGGACGCTTCATCAACTTAAGAATTTTTGGGCTGGCATGCTGGAAGGGAATATCCAGGTACGGCAGAATTTTCCCCTCTGCCATCAGTGGAATCACCTTGTCTACATGGGGGTAAGGGTACACATAATGCAGGCGCACCCAAACACCCAGCTCACCCAATGCCACAGCCAGATCTTGCATCCGGGTTTCCAGCGCATTGCCCTCGACAAAATCCAGCTTATATTTTACGTCGACACCGTAGGCACTGGTATCCTGAGAAATGACCAGCAACTCACGTGTACCGGATGCCACCAGTTTTTTCGCTTCATCCACCACATCGGAAATAGGCCTACTGACCAGGTCACCGCGCATATCGGGAATGATGCAAAAGGTACAGCGATGATTACAGCCTTCGGAGATCTTCAAATAGGCGTAGTGCTGCGGGGTAAGCTTGATCCCCTCGGGCGGCAATATATCTTCGTAGGGTTTGTGGGGCTTGCTTTCACCGATACGAACGTCACTAACCTGTGATGGAGGAATAAATTCATGGACAGCGCCCAGCACTGTCTCGTAATCCGCTGGGCCACTAATGCTCAACACATCGGGGTTAACCGCCTTAATTGCTTCGGCATCCGCCCCTTTACCCATACAACCCGTAACGATAACTTTGCCGTTTTCCTTCATCGCCTCACTGATAGCATCCATAGATTCCTGTTTGGCTGAATCAATAAAGCCACAGGTGTTTACCACCACAACATCGGCATTCTCATAATTAGGGCTGATATCGTAACCATCCAATTTAAGCTTGGTCAGGATGCGTTCGGAGTCGACCAGGGCTTTCGGGCAGCCAAGGGAGATAAAACCGACTTTTTGTGTTTCAGAAGACTCGGGCATGGGAGGCGTATCGTATGAATTCATATGAGAGA
>DFBC01000092.1 GCA_002367235.1 Cellvibrionales bacterium UBA3090 | reverse complement strand
GGCGAGCGCTCTCGTGGGCATAATGTGGTTATGCGCATATTGGGTGGCAGTTGGGACATCTCCGATGCACTCCGTTCTCGACATTCTCCAAGAATTTTTCCTGCATGACGGAGGCTAAGCTTGATCATTCCCTGTTGATCAGGATACCGCTGGTATGCCGGTGCATTGGAAAGGTATCCAATCACCCCAATAAAAAGACTGTAGCAAAGTGCCTGACCTAGCCAGAATTTCCAGTTAATCAAAACCTGCGCCCTCTGTTTCTTCAGCCTTGTGGAAAGCCAGTTCCGCTCTGTATTGGGTGAGAGCAGTGTGCAGTTGTTCCTGTTCACGGGGGCCTGCCCAGAGTAGCTTCACTTTTTGGATCCCCGCTTTTGTACGAAGGTGTGGCATTCGCTCGCGGTTAAAGCGTTGTTCCGTCCACTCGGTACCTTTGCGAAAGTAACAGTTCTCACTACAGCAGCCGCTGACCAACACGCCATCAACTTCCGGTTGTCGAGAAATGTAGTCGGCAAAGGAGGGGGGGAGTAAACCGGTACAAGGCAGACTAATAACAGCGGTTTGAGAGTCTGCGAGTGTTTTTATGTCCAGTGCGTGATCACAGCCAAACACCACAAGGCGCTGATTACCGGTTAGTGTTTCGAGTTTCTTGTGAGTCTCTTTTCGTAGATGTTCGATTGAAAAATCTGGTATTTCTATGCCAGAGATAAGTTCTTCGACATGCCTAAAAGGTGTTGCCGAGGGGCAGGAACCGGCACAGATGCCGCAGGCCGTGCACAAGTCTGGGTCCACCTGAGCCTGCATTTGCCCTTTTTTATACTCATGATCGATCATGGTAATGGCTTCAAAAGGGCAGTCCTGGTAGCACCAGCTGCAGCCATTACAATTATCTGGGTTGACCTCGGCAGCACGTAGCGCTTTTTTCTTGTCGGGAGAAAGCCAGGGGATAAGTGCCAATATAGCGGAAAGCCCCACCAGCAATACCCACACAGCACCATAGCCCCAGCTGTCAAACAGTGGGTAGACATTCATATAGAACCAGTCCAGGTCAATCGTTGTGACCGAAATGGACATGTCTGCCTTATTCATACTGACAGCGGGTTTAATCAGTGCAAGCAGAATAAGTGCCGCGAGCGTGCCGCGAGCTAACCCTTTGGGTGGGTTCGTCTTTGCCAATTTTACTCGTTTAATGTGAATAAACATTCCTACCAGTAGAAACAGGGGAATAGCAATGTGCATAAAAACCAGCAGTGAGAAAAAGCGGTCGCTAAGTGTGTCGTTTGAAACAAAATTTCGAGCCAGAGAATCGCCGATAAAGGGAAGCCAGCCAAACCACTCTGTTGTTGCCTCAGAAATATACTGCGCGAGTTGATCCCAAACCAGCCAGTAGCCGCCAATCGCGGCTGCAAAGAGCAACCAAAGTAATGGCACGCCACTAAACCATGAAAACCAGCGTGCTCCCCGGAATCGTCCAAGACTGAATTCACGGAGTAGGTGCAGTGTGACGGTAATTGCCATGGCATCCGAGGCATAACGATGCAGACTCCGCATGATTCCACCGGCAAACCACTGGTTATGGGTGACGGCCTCCATGGACTCATAGGCACCATTGATACTGGTATCGAAAAAGATAAACAGGTAGAGACCCGAGACAACGACTATCCAGAAAAAGTAAAAGGACAGAGCTCCAAGCTGATACCAGGGGTTCCAGCGCTCCCCAAAAATTTGGTTAAAGGTGCTTTCTATAAACTGGAATAGACTGAGCGATACGCGCTCGAGAACTTTGATCACTGCGTTCTCTCCATAAATATCACCTATTGCGGGCGGTTTTGCTGTAGCGCCACTCTCTGATAAATAGAAAAATCATCAACCCTCCGAGTGTCAGCCCCATAAATAGCCCAACGAAAATTGAGTAATCAAACAGATAAGAGTCTGAGTTTGGGTCATATACTGTGCAGAAAAGCCGTATTTTATTACTGAGTTCCTGAAAAAGTGATTGATCTGCTTCTCCACCAAAAATTAGTTGCTTGAGCGGTTCGACCAGATGCGGTGTCTCAAATTGGATGCCGTAAACTTGCCGGGTGACGGTGCCATTTTTATCTAGCAGGGTGGTTTGAACCAAGTGGTCGAAGCCCTGGGGTGAGGCAAAAAACTGGAAGCCGAGTTGTTTGGCGAATTGGCGGATGGTTTCTTTGTCGGAGGAGAGGAAGTCCCAGTTGTCTTCGTTAACTGACTGCTGTTTGGCAAATATCCGCATGGCATCAGCGGTATCATTGTCGGCATCAAATCCAATAGTGACAACATTAAAGGTGTCTTCTCCCAGAACAGATTGTGCTTTGCCGACCACCTTGTCCAAATGCTTGGTGGTGGTGGGGCATATATGGTAGCAGGAGGTATAGATCAGGCTGACAATCAGGGGCTTGCCGCGGTAGTCACTGAGTTTCTTCGGTTGTCCCTGGCTAGTAAAAAAATGATATTCATCCAGCTGACTGCCAATGGCTGATTGGCTGATATCCAAGGCTGTTTTCCTGTCGAAGCTGGGCGTGGGTTTATGCTGATGTCCCTTCGCACTCATTTCTTCGGCAATGGTGGTCATTCCCAGTAGGGATATTAGAAGCAGCATTAATACTCTGGGTAGCTTTTTCATCGTTGGCTTATCCAATGATCAATGGGTCAATCATTGCGGTAATCAATAACAGCGTTAATTGGATTAAGGAGGCGAGAAAGCAGCGAATAGCTGTTTTTGGGTTGGGATCTTGAGCCAGAAGGATTCCCTTATAGATAAAGTAAGCACCGCCCATAGTAGCGCCACTTAGATAAACCCAGCCCATGCCATAGATTCCGGGCAATAGTGAGACTGCCACAAGCACAATAATGTTAAGAAGAATTATTTTGGCCGCTGCTTTATCGCCTTTTACGACCGGGAGCATGGGAACGCCGGCATTGGCATAATCCTTATGAAGAACGATGGCAAGGGCCCAGAAGTGGGGCGGCGTCCACAAGAAAAGTACAATGGCGAGCAGTATTGAGGAGGCACTTAAAGCGGGGTCAGCAGCAGCGGCACCGGCTAGTACAGCAAAGCTACCCGCAGCGCCACCAATGACAATATTCCAGGTAGTGCGGCGTTTTAGCCATAAGGTGTAGATAACGCCGTAGGTGAAGGCTCCCATAAATACATGAAATCCTACGGCGATATTAAATACCCAGCCAGCTAGACCCACAGACAGTATGAGAAGACCAGCAATTAACCATAGCCAATTTTTATTGTGGGAGGCTTTGCCCGTTACGAATGGTCGCTTTTTGGTGCGCTCCATTTGCGCATCCAAGTCTTTTTCGGCGTATTGATTAAAGGCGCCCGCTGCGGCAGAGGCGCCTAAGACGGTAAGCGCTAATGCCAATATCTGTAGACTGGATAGCGACTCGCCGGGTGTGACGGCGAATCCCGCCAAGGCGGTGACAGCCATTAAAACACCGATACGAAGTTTAAAAATGTCGACTATCTGTGCAAACACAAAGAATCCTTAACCATCGCGTTACTAAAAAAATGGGGGGCTAAGCCCCCCATTATTCGGTTGTAGGCCTTTTTACCAGGCTTGGGTTGGGCTGCTTTTAGCTTAAACCCCATGTCTGGGCTAAGTACTTCCAGTTGATAAAGTAGTACAGGGCAAAGGCGACAAAGAAGACTGCAACCATCCCTAATGTTCCAGGAATTGTCATTGACGACTTATTTGTGGCGTACTCTTCGTCGGTGACAGGGGCAACAATCATGGGTGTTCCAACCTTTTCATTTTCCCCAATTTTCTTACCGAACAGCAGTGAGCCAACGACAATGACACAGAAGGCGGCTCCACCGAGGCAAGCTAGAATCACAGACATGCCATTCAGCCCCATCATGGTGATCGCGGCAGCAGAGAATTCATACCCACCATTAGAGCCAGAGAATAGAATGTCCCAGTGACGACGAGGGACACCGAGTGTGCCCGCACCCATCAAGAATAAAGAAACACCGGTCATTCCCAGGCCAAAAATCCAAGGTTGCAGGCTAGCCAGCTTTTTCATAATTAACTGACGTCGGAACAGGATAGGTACCAGCCAGTAGGTAATGGCCATAAATGTCAGTGTTGTTCCTATCACCACGGTGGCATGGAAGTGACCCGGTACGTACAGCGTATTGTGAATAAGTAGGTTTATCTGCTCGGTGCCCATGACGACACCAGTAATACCGCCTAATACACCAAAGCCAACCAGCGACAGGAACATACCTGAGAAGACAGGATTTCCCCACGGCGCCTTGCGCAACCACTCATACAATCCACTGCCGAACCCTCTAGCACGCTGTGCATGCTCAATAGAGCCGGGAACTGTCAGGCCGTGAACCATGCTCGCCATAACCGCCAGGTACATAGCGTAACTGGTATTAAAAATTTTCCATTCTGAGCTAAGGCCCGGGTCTACCAACAAGTGGTGAGCCGATGCAATTTGCAGTACCGCGATGTACAACAGGAAGGCAAAACGGCTGACTTTTTCTGATAGAGGTTTGGC
>DFBC01000134.1:1780-5983 GCA_002367235.1 Cellvibrionales bacterium UBA3090 | reverse complement strand
CTCATTTTCTGTACCGCGATGATCAAGCGTTGGTATTTCTTTTAACAGCTCGATTAACTCAGCGCGATTTACGATGAGTTCACATAATTTCTTGGGGTTATCGTTGCTACCGTTGGTCATAACGTCTAGACGCATATAGTCAACATTGTCACCAGTTAAATCTGTGGCTATTGGTAGCTGAATCCATCTTTCAGATACCTCGCACCGAAGAACTTTATTCACGCGATCTTCTTTTTTCCTTCTTTTTGATCGAAAGCCACCATAGATGATGTTATTCGCCATCATTTTTCCTTATGTATACCTAACAGTCTGTTTATGACGCCTTCGGCATCATAATAATTATTATCGTGCCGCCACATAATTTTACACACGAACCTATTGCGCTCATAACTTATTGATTTACCGAAGGTAGTTTTTTGATTTCCCAGACGACATCTCGTTATCGTGCCGTTGGTACAATAATAGAGCTTGATAATATTGGAAAAAATTATGCTGTATATATTCGCAATATAGTGGAGAGGGAGTCCCATATGACATCTTCGCCATTCCTTAGCAGTGTTCGTGTTTTATGGCCGTTCGTGGGTACAGCCCAAGAACAATTAAATCCTATAGTTACTGGATAAAATACTACATTATCTTTAACCATAAGCAATATCCGGTCAGACCGGGGATTACTAGAGCGACGCCATCTTCACATATTCCTGCGGTACAACCCCCCGATGCTATAGAGCGCTGAACTCATCTGCCCCAGAGAACAGGTTTTTGCCGCCTCCATCAGGCTTTCAAAGGTATTGCTGCCCGTTAACGTGACTGACTTTAACGACGACAACGCCTTACTGGAACTCTGCTGATGCAATGCCAGGTACGCGTTCAGGTTATCCACCTGTTGTTGCTTTTCACTATCATCCGAACGAGCCAGTTCCCGTCCCTCTATCGCCTCTTCTGCCCCCTCTTCGGGAAGAAAGGTATTTACCCCAATCAATGGCAAGCTGCCATCGTGTTTTTTGTGCTCATAATACATACTTTCTTCTTGAATCTTGCTCCGCTGGTACATCGTGTCCATCGCCCCCAATACGCCACCGCGGGCCGAGATTTTTTCAAATTCATCATAGACGGCTTCCTCGACCAGGTCGGTCAGCTGCTCAATAATAAATGAGCCCTGCCAGGGGTTCTCACAAAAGTTCAGACCAAATTCCCGGTTAATCACCAACTGAATTGCCACGGCCCGACGCACGGACTCCTCCGTCGGCGTGGTGATCGCTTCGTCATAAGCATTGGTGTGCAGGCTATTGGTGTTGTCAAAAATGGCGTACAACGCCTGCAATGTTGTTCTAATATCGTTAAAGCTCATCTCCTGGGCGTGAAGACTGCGGCCAGACGTTTGCACGTGGTATTTGAGCATCTGACTTCTCGGACTGGCACCATACCGCTCCTTCATGGCTCTCGCCCAGATACGGCGTGCCACACGGCCCACGACGCTATATTCTGGGTCCATACCATTAGACAAAAAGAAACTGAAGTTAGGCACAAAATCATCCACCTTCATGCCCCGCGATAAATAATACTCGACCAGCGTTAGCCCATTGGACAAGGTAAACGCCAAGTGCGAAATCGGATTCGCACCGGCCTCGGCGATATGATAGCCGCTCACGGATACGCTGTAGTAGTTGCGAACATTATTGGCAATAAAATATTCCTGAACATCACCCATCATTTTCAGTGCAAAATTGGTGGAGAAAATGCAGGTGTTCTGGGCTTGATCCTCCTTCAAAATATCCGCCTGTACAGTACCCCTCACAGCCGCCAGTGTTTCCTTTTTAATTCGCGCATAGGTTTCGGCATCGACCAACTGGTCGCCGCTAACACCCAATAACGCCAACCCCAACCCATCGTGGCCAGCCGGTAAATTCCCACGGTACACGGGCCGCTCTTTACCCGCGAACCAGCCCTCTATTTTTCGCTCGGCGTCTGCCCACAAATCATTTTCCCGAAGATAAATTTCCACTTGCTGGTCTATGGCCGCATTCATAAAGAACGCCAGAATCATGGGTGCCGGGCCGTTGATCGTCATCGACACAGAGGTCGTCGGTGCGCACAGATCAAAACCCGAATACAGCTTTTTCATGTCGTCCAGCGTGGCGATGGAGACGCCGGAATTACCCACCTTGCCCCAAATATCGGGCCTTGGATCCGGATCGGCACCATACAGCGTCACCGAATCAAACGCCGTAGATAACCGCGCGGTTTCCTGACCACGGGCCAGGTAGTGAAAACGATGATTGGTTCGTTCCGGGATACCCTCCCCCGCAAACATCCGGGTAGGATCTTCACCCGCCCGACGATAGGGGAAAACCCCCGCAGTAAACGGATAACTTCCCGGCAGGTTTTCTGCCAATAAAAAGGCCAACAACTCTCCCCAGTCTTCATATTGAGGGGCCGCCACTTTGGGCACCATCAAGTGGCTCAGTGATTCAATATAATTATTGCCGGTAATGTTTTTACCGCGAACGGAATAGGAGTATTGCTGTGCTTCAACACCGGCTTTTCGATCAGGCCATGCCTGTAACAAGCCGATGGAATCAGTATTGAGCGCAGTCAGTGCCTCTTGATAACGTTGCCGCAAGGCAAACAAGGTCTGATCACTATCATCGCCAGACAAGGCCGCGGATGAATACAGGTGCAGCGGCTCTGGCAAAACGGTATCACCTAAAGATTCAAGTACTCGATAACTTTGATAGGCCACAGAGGCCCATTCAGACTGGGCAGCATTACGAGCCTTGATCTCACGTCCCTGCTCACTCAATTCGGCAAGATAACGGGTCCGCCTGGCGGGGATTAATGCTACCGGATCGGACTTTAATTCGATGCTCTCTGCAGCCGCATCTAGCCCAGCCAACCATACCTCCCTATCCAGGCCAACTTTCTCAACCAATAATCGACACAGATTCGCAAAAGCGCGGTTCACCCCCGGATCGTTAAATTGACTGGCAACGGTGGGGTACACTGGCATCTCTTCTGACGAAACTGAAAAAGCATTACGGTTTCGCTGCCACTGCTTGCGTATATCGCGCAGCGCATCTTCCGCTCCGCGTTTGTCATATTTATTAAGAACGATCATGTCGGCGTAATCGATCATATCGATTTTTTCTAACTGACTCGCGGCACCGAAATCACTGGTCATGATATACAGCGAAAAATCCACCAGATCGACAATTTCAGAGTCGCTCTGGCCAATACCCGCCGTCTCGAGTAATACCAGATCGTAACCGAGAGATTTCATAAACAGCGTGACATCGCCCAGCATCTCGCTGGTCGCTAAATGCTGCCGACGGGTTGCCATAGAACGCATATAAATGTTTTTGGTGGCCAGGCTATTCATTCGAATTCGATCGCCCAGTAATGCGCCCCCCGTTCTTCGGCGTGTCGGATCAACGGCCAACACGGCAATTCGCATCTCTGGTCGCTGCTGAATAAATCGATCCAGCAATTCATCGACAATACTGCTTTTACCTGCGCCGCCGGTACCCGTAATACCGACCACCGGGGTATCAACCGCCGAGACCCGCCATTCTTTTTTTAACCGATCAAGCTCTGAATGGCTAATCTCGCCATCTTCAATAGCAGAGATCATTTGTGCCACATCGATCTCGTGCTCTTTATTCGGCTTAGACGCCGGAAAAATATTTGTACGGTGTTGCTGCGCAAGTGCGACCAAATCATCAATCATTCCGGTCAGCCCCATTTCAACCCCGTGGGTGGGGTGGTAAATACGCCTTACCCCCTCGGATTCAAGTTGAGCTATTTCGTCCAGCGTAATGGTACCGCCACCCCCACCAAACACGTTGATGTGAGCCGCACCGCTTTCCTTGAGCAACTGCAACATATAGCGAAAATATTCCATATGACCGCCCTGGTAGGAACTAACGGCAATCGCATCAGCATCCTCCTGAATAGCGGCACGAACGACCTCATCCACACTGCGGTTGTGACCCAAATGAATCACTTCTGCGCCCTTCATCTGAATCAAGCGACGCATCACATTGATGGCGGCATCGTGCCCATCAAACAGCGAAGACGCGGTCACAAATCGTAATGGCCTGACAATGGCGTCAGGATTCGGCTTTGATTTTTTGTCGATCTTGGCCATAAAAAATGCCTCAGTCGTTGTATGGGACGTCGCTCAACAGCATGTTTAACACTTAA
>DFBC01000134.1:0-1755 GCA_002367235.1 Cellvibrionales bacterium UBA3090 | reverse complement strand
GACCACCACCAATTAACTAATTTATCGACACCCAGCCAACGGATACCGATTAATGTCCAAGCCGATCAATTTTGACAAGCTCGCCCACCAACCCGCTTATCGCGTCGTGAGCGAACACATTCGCAACGCCATCATCTCCGGTGAGATAAAAACAGGGGAGCTACTACCCACCGAAACCGATCTCGCGGAACAGTTTGGCGTCACCCGCTCAACCGTTCGCGAAGCGATTCGATTACTGGAACAGGCTGGCATTCTGGGGAGGGCCGACCGCAAACGACTGGTTGCCACCCTACCTCAAACCGATGCCGTAGGACGTTCCGTGAGCTCGGCGCTGTTAATGCACCAAGTGACCTATGAAGAGTTATGGCAAGTCGCCATGGGGCTAGAACCGCTAGCAAGCAAGCTCGCCTGCACCACCGCAACCAAAAAAGACAAGCAATTGCTGGCCGCTAACCTGGTTCAGACCCAAGAGGTCATGGACGATCACGACAGGTTATTAGAATATGAAATTGAATTTCACAACCTGCTCGCCAACGCCACCCACAACAGCGCACTGCTACTGGCCAGAGCGCCGCTCAACGAGCTGTTTTACCCCGCAGCCTGGGGTGCCGTTATTCGAGCATTGTCACCCGGCGAACGCATACTGGTAGCACACCAACATATCTATGCCGCCATCTGCCAGAACAACCCCGACAAAGCAGAGGAATGGATGAAAAAACACATGATCGACTTTCGACGTGGTATCGAAATGGGCAATCTGGGCTTTGATCAACCGGTAAAAGCCCTGAGTACCTGAACAGAACCCCAAGGAGTTTCATGTTTCGAATCTATTTCCGATAGAATACCGACAACCTAAACAACCTGACAGTTATTAAATCCAATGGCTCAATACGTATACACCATGAACCGCGTGGGAAAAGTTGTCCCACCCAAGCGTGAAATCCTGAAAGACATTTCATTATCCTTTTTTCCCGGCGCTAAAATTGGCGTACTCGGTCTCAACGGTGCGGGTAAATCCACCTTGCTAAAAATTATGGCCGGGCTCGACACCGATATTCAGGGTGAAGCCCGCCCCATGCCCGATATCAAAGTAGGTTACCTGCCACAGGAACCTCAACTAGACCCGGGAAAGGACGTGCGCGGCAATGTAGAAGACGGGGTTCGAGAGGCCGTGGATGCACTGAAAGAACTGGATCAGGTCTATGCCGACTACGCAGCACCAGACGCCGACTTTGATAAACTGGCCAAGCGCCAGGGGCAGCTCGAAAACATTATTGAAGCCTGGGATGCCCACAATCTAAGCCACACGCTGGAAGTTGCTGGAGATGCACTGCGCCTTCCGCCCTGGGAAGCCGATGTCACAAAACTTTCCGGTGGTGAAAAACGTCGCGTTGCACTGTGTCGCTTATTACTCTCCAAGCCCGACATGATTCTGCTGGATGAGCCCACCAACCACCTGGATGCCGAATCGGTTTTTTGGCTGGAAAAGTTCCTTGAGGAATTCTCTGGCACCGTCGTCGCCGTCACACACGACCGCTATTTTCTCGACAACGTTGCCGGGTGGATTCTGGAGCTGGATCGCGGCCACGGCATTCCCTACGAAGGCAACTACACCACTTGGCTGGAAACCAAAGAACAGCGACTTGAAACGGAACAAAAGCAGGAAGATGCCCGTCAACGGACCATCAAACACGAACTCGAATGGGTCCGCCAAAACCCCAAGGGACGCCACGCCAAAAACAAGGCGAGACTGGC
>DFBC01000089.1 GCA_002367235.1 Cellvibrionales bacterium UBA3090 | reverse complement strand
CGAAGAACGTCGTCGTATTTCTCTGGGCATCAAGCAATGCTTCATGAACCCCTGGGACGAATTCGGTACCAAGCACAGCAAGGGTGAGAAAATTTCTGGTAACATCAAGTCAATCACCGATTTCGGTATCTTTATCGGTCTGAATGGCGGTATTGATGGCTTGGTTCATCTCTCAGATATTTCTTGGAACGAAACTGGCGAAGAAGCTGTTCGTAACTTCAAGAAGGGCGACGAAGTTGAAACCGTCATTCTCTCCATCGATCCAGAAAGAGAGCGCATCTCACTGGGTATGAAGCAGTTGTCTGATGATCCTTTCTCTAATTACGTTACTGAAAATGATAAAGGTACGATCATTACTGGTGTCGTGAAAGAAGTGGATGCCAAAGGTGCTGTCATTACTTTAAGCGGAGAAGTCGAAGGCTACTTGAAGGCCTCCGAAATTTCTCGTGAAAAAGTTGAAGATGCTAGCAAGGTAATGAGCGAAGGTGATGAAGTTGAGGCTAAGATAGTTAATGTCGATCGTAAGAATCGTTCGATAAGTCTCTCCATCAAAGCTAAGGATGTCGCTGAAGAGAAAGCTGCAATCAAAGAACACCGTAAGTCAGAGACTGATAATATTGCTCCGACAACCATTGGTGATTTGATCAAAGCACAGATGGACACGAAAGATAAGTAGTGATTAGATAAGGGGTAATGGTGACATTACCCCTTTTTTCTATTTGGCAATCTGACAGATATGACAAAATCAGAGTTAATCGACCATATTGTGACCCAGCAGGATCAGCTTCCACCCAAGGATGTTGAGATTGCTGTGAAGATGATCCTTGAGAGAATGACTCAATCGCTGGTCAATAATGACAGGATTGAGATCAGGGGCTTTGGCAGCTTTTGCCTTCACTATAGAGCACCACGTGTTGGGCGCAATCCTAAAACAGGTGATTCCGTAGAGTTGTCAGGTAAGTCTGTTCCCTATTTTAAACCAGGCAAGGAACTTCGAGAACGAGTCAACAGCAGCTTAACTAATGGTTAATTACCAAGAGTTAGTTATCTGACCCCGATAATCGAGGCTAATGGTTATAAGTTTGGTTACAATAAACGGCAAGTTATCTGACTTGCCGTTTTTTTTGCGAGGGCTTTTATGATATTGCTAAGAAAACTCTGCTTGTTGCTATTGGCGGTTGCAGCTATTTGGCTAGGGTTCTGGGTGGTATTTGATAATCCTGATCCGGTCTCATTCAAGTTGTTTGGCTTCGATTTGTGGTCGCTGCCCAGTGGCCTTTGGTTGCTGTCATTCTTTGCTGTGGGTTGTGTGTCCGGCGTGCTCTTTAGTGCACCAGCTGTCATTCGACTCAAGCGTCGCGCTAGGATTTTAAAGAAACAACTAGACAAACAGAAAGCTTCCGAGGTTCATAAGCACAGCTCTTCTGCCATTGATTAATTCTATTTTATGATGCCCGAGGCCCTCTATATTGTCCTTCTTATGCTTTTGCTGGTCCTCGTGTGGATTGTCGGGCACAGCGTCGGAGCACGCGGTTCAAGGAAGGT
The DNA here is from genome assembly GCA_002367235.1 of Cellvibrionales bacterium UBA3090. Lineage (GTDB taxonomy): Bacteria > Pseudomonadota > Gammaproteobacteria > Pseudomonadales > Porticoccaceae > Porticoccus. The sequence continues at coordinate 8,485 of DFBC01000089.1, read as the reverse complement.
TTATGGTGGAACCATTCTCCAACAACCTTCAGAGGGAATAAGATTTCTGCTCAATGAGCAGCCAGACCAAGCCATTGATTCATTTATTCGCGCTGTCGACGTAACACCATCCACACTTGAAACTCATCTGGCGCTGGGGACTTTAATGCGTCGACGAGGAGAGGTGGATCGGGCGATTAAAGTTCATCAGAACCTCTTGTCACGTACCAGCCTCAATCAGCAACAAATCTGTCAGGCTCGTTTGGAGTTGGGCCTTGATTTCCACAAGGCCGGGCTATTGGATCGAGCGGAGAGACTGTTTCTCGAGCTGACAGAAAATCCAAAAGGTGACTTCAGACAAGAGTCGCTTCATCATTTGGTTGAGATTTACCGTGATGAGCAAGAGTGGGATAAAGCGATACGTGCCTCCAGACAGCTCAATACCAAGTTATTAGCTCGGGGTAGTGATAGCCACCTTATTGAGCAAGCTAATTTTTACTGTGAGCTGGCGTTACAAAATATAGATAATGGAGATTCATTCGAGGCTCGGAGACACTTGATGTCAGCCCTTAAGCTGAACAAGTCCTCCGCCCGTGCCAACATAATTTGGGGTGACCTTGAACGGAAGATCTCCAACCCCAGTGAAGCACTGATTCATTATCTCCAAGTCCCCACACAACAACCCGAACTGCTCCCTGAAATATTAGGGCGAGTCGGTGATTGTTATGATGAGTTACACGATCAAGAGGGAAAATTAAAACAGTTTCGTCGTTGGATGGCAGTACACCCCAGCGTCAACCTCACCTTGGCTGTAGTGCAGATTATCCGCAATGAATGCGGGGAGGAAGAGGCCTCTCGTTTTCTCAGTGAATCTCTTGAGGCCACACCTTCCATCAAAGGATTGAGTTCGTTACTCGATATCCATATTGACCGAACACAAGGCGAGTTGAGTGACAGGCTGGCTCTGATTCAAAATGTGCTGAAAAGAGTAACCAGTCGTCAGGTTAGTCATCGCTGCTCAAAATGTGGCTTCAAGGCTAATCAATTACATTGGTTTTGCCCACAATGTAAATGCTGGGAAACAATCAAACCTTTTCAAGGGGATGAAGGAGCATGATGATAGTTAGGACATGCACCAATGAATTTAATAATGAGAGCATAAAATGAACAATACGAAAGGCTCGAGCATTATCGTTGCTTTAGATTACAACAAGGCATCAACAGCCACTCAATTTGTAGACACCGTTTCTCCAGAGCTCTGCAAGCTTAAAGTGGGTAAAGAATTATTTACCCAGTCGGGACCAAAGTTTGTTGAAGGGCTGGTCAACAAGGGATTTGATGTTTTTCTGGATCTTAAATTTCACGATATTCCACATACGGTTTCAAAAGCGATCAAGGCTGCCGATGAGCTGGGTGTATGGATGACAGATGTACACGCTTCCGGTGGCCGTCGGATGATGGAGGAGGCGCGCAATGTCGTGGAGCAGAGTGGCAGTGGTATGAAGCTGATTGCCGTGACTGTTCTCACCAGCTTTGCACAGGAAGACATGACTGAAATTGGCTTAACCTGTACGCCGGAGCAACAAGTGCATCGGTTGGCAGCACTGGCGAAAAGCTCTGGTATGGATGGTATTGTTTCCTCCGCAATGGAAGCGCAAGGGCTACGTCAGGCGCTAGGTAATGACTTTCTGCTGGTAACGCCCGGCATTCGCCCGGCTTGTTCCGCTAGTGACGATCAGCGGCGGATCGTTACACCGCGCCAGGCAGTAGATAATGGAAGTAGTTACCTCGTGATCGGCAGGCCTATTACTCAGTCTGCCAACCCGGTTGAAACATTGCTTGCGATTCAGCAGGAAATTTCGCAAGATTAATCCACGCGGTACATGATGTGCCGTGCAATAAAGAAATGGAGTGCCTCTGGCACAAGGAGTTCGATATGCAACACGTTAAATCTTTTACCAAAATCTTTTTTATTTCCTTGATCATTTTGTTGCCGCTTGGGCAAACATCTGCAATTGCTGGCGATGGGCCGATGTCTGCCAATGTTGATCATCTGGCCCCCATTAATATTAATACTGCCAGTGCAGAGCAGTTGTCTGAACGGTTAAACGGTGTCGGTATGAAGCGTGCTGAAAATATTATTCAGTATCGCGATGCCAATGGCGAGTTTACGTCGGTTGAACAATTACTCTCTGTTAAGGGGATTGGTGAGAAAGTACTGGAAAAAAATAGAGAGCATATCGCGTTGAAGTAGCGTTGCTACCAACACCTAAGGCCAGCCAATTTGGTTGGCCTTTTTTATGTGCTATCTATACTTCAAGAGATATATAAACACCACCAAAGCGGCCTTAACTTATAGGAATTTTTTTTAGGGTTGCGTTGCTCCTTTGGAATAGCTGCCTCTCGATAATTTGTAGCGTTGTCTTGGGTTTATCGTAACTAACCGCACTGTTGCGCTCTGTCTTTAGATTATTGATAGTTATTACGTAGTCCGTAAAAAAGCTCACTTTCCGATACAACATTTCATTAAATAATTCATGTTTGATCCAAATAGAACCAAACAACGTAAATTAATATAAGTCAGAAATTTTTAAAATGGTGCGGCTAACAATAATTCGTTAAATGTGGTTCCATTGAATAAAACACAACCAAACAGGGAGCTTTTTTCTTCGAGTATGGAAGATTGGACTGGAACCCTTGTAAAGATGGCATCTACTCAGGATAAAAGCCTGTACGTACTGCTATACCGTCACTTTGCCCCTAAGGTTAAGGCCTACATCACTCGCCTTGGTGTTTCGGAGGCTACAGCCGATGAGCTAACACAGGAGACGATGTTGAACATGTGGCGTAAGGCCCATTTGTTCGACCCAGCAAAAGCTGCTGCCAGTACTTGGCTTTTCACTTTGGCACGAAACCAAAGTATTGATTGGATGCGCCGTCAAAAGTATCCGGAATACTCCCTTGATCGTATGGAAAAAAGCCTAGAGGAAGCCTCTGATCCAGATACCGCTGAGAAACATGTTTCCAGTTATCGAATGACCCAGGTGATCAATCAACTGCCGGAAAATCAGGCACAGGTTATTTATATGTCATTTTTTGAGGGGCGATCCCATGCAGAAATTGCCGACCGTTTAATGATACCTCTGGGAAGTGTGAAATCACGTATTCGGCTAGCGGTGGAAAAGCTCAAATTGACACTGAGGGGTGAGGCATGAAAATTAATCATCACCTGGATGAATCGACGTTGGTTAGCTACGTGGCTGGTTCCCTTTCTCAAGGGATGGCGCTGGTGGTTGCGACACATATCTCTCTCTGTGAGAAGTGTCGCGAAAGCGTTATCGAAACTGAGGCTATTGGTGGTGCTCTATTGGAACAAATGGATAGCTCAGAGATCAGTGACACTTCCCTTGAAACTATATTATCTCAGCTCGATGAGGAACCAATAGCTGAGCCAGAGAAGGGGGTTACTGATCAATCCGATGGGTTGGTTCCTCCACCCTTGCGTAGCTATATTGGCGAGTCGTTGGATTCAATCAATTGGCGCCGCCTCGCTCCTGGTTTTGCCTACGTTGACATCTTTACGGAAGGGGCGGGAGTATGCCGTCTTCTTAAGGTTTCTCCGGGTAAGTCAATACTACCCCATGGTCACCGTGGCAGTGAACTCACACTCTTGTTGAGGGGATCCTTCTCCGATGAAATAGGGCGCTTTGCCCAAGGTGACATAGCCGATTTGGACGATCAGGTGGAGCATCAGCCGTTGGTGGATAAAGATCAAGGTTGTATCTGTTTGGTGGCCACCGATTCCCCGCTGAGATTCACTACATTGTTGGGCAAGTTATTACAGCCGGTTACCGGGTTCTAGTTTGGCCCGGTTTAACGCTTATCGGGTTGGATTTTGGTTGATAGTCAGGGGATTCAAATGAAGCTGGTGTGGTTTCGCAATGACCTTCGAATAGTCGATAATCCGGCCCTGTTTAGGGCATGTGAAGATGCCTCGCGCTCTACCCCTTGTTCTGGGCTTTTGGCCGTCGTTGTTTTAACCCCCGAGCAATGGTTCAGCCATGATGATTCGCCGTCAAAAGTCGCCTTTTGGTTGGCTAACCTGACAGAGTTACGGCGTAAGCTGCAGCAGCTTAATATTCCGCTTAAGGTCATACGGGGTGATGTTTTTGACAATACGCCAGCATCATTACTCCAGGTGTCACATGAATACAATTGTGACGCGCTCTACTTTAATCATGAATATGCGCTTAATGAGCAACGGCGAGATACGTCCGTTACAAAGTTATTTGGCGATAATGGGATAAAAACATTTTCATTTCATGGCGATGTGATAGTTCCACCGAGTGAAATCTCAAATCAAAAGGGCTTGCCCTACAGAGTTTTTACGCCATTCAGTAAATCCTGGCGACGTTCCTATTTAAGTGCGAATCCTCAGCCTCTTCCTGCGCCAAACATACAGATATTGACGAATATTAGCAGCGACCAGGTTCCTCGAAATATTGAATTCCCCAATAAAGAAAAAATTGGTTGGAGAGAGGATTTATGGCCAGCTGGTGAGCATATTGCCCATGAAAAACTGCAAGGTTTTATGGCGCAGAGGGTTAATCAATATAGTCGTGATCGTGACTATCCTGCGCTAGAGGGAACATCGTCGTTGTCTCCTTACCTAACCACAGGCGTGCTGTCAGCCCGACAGTGTATCGCGGGGTTAAGAGCCAACGACGAGAGTCATGACTGGCTGGAATCGCAGTGGTTGACAGAGATTATTTGGCGTGAATTTTATCGTCATCTTATGGCGCAGTTCCCAAAACTAAACAAATGGGAGGCCTTCAGACCAGAGGTGGAAAACCGTATTGTATGGTCTGATAACCCGGTACTTTTTGCTGCCTGGTGTAACGGGGAAACCGGGTTTTCTATCGTCGATGCCGGGATGAAGCAATTGCGCGAAACCGGATGGATGCATAACCGGGTACGTATGATTTGTGCGTCGTTTCTTACCAAATTACTTCGACAGGATTGGCGCAGGGGCGCTCAATTTTTTATGCAGCACCTTGTGGATGGTGATTTTTCTTCTAACCTTGGTGGCTGGCAATGGTGTGCTTCCGTCGGCGCTGATTCGGCACCTTATTTCAGAATATTTAATCCACTTCGTCAGGCGGAGCGCTTTGACCTCTTTGGTGATTACGTTGCCCGTTGGCTGCCGGAGTTGAACTCTTTGCCAGGGCATCAGCGTCATAACGCTCAAATTGCCATGAGTGTAGGACGCCCGATGCCAGTGATTGATTATGCAAAAGCCCGAGCAGAAAGCCTTTCGAATTATCAAAATAGATAACCATGTAAATAGCTATAAACGCAAGACGACCCTAGCAAACCAATAATTGCGTTTACCTTCAGCTAACAACTGCATGATTTAATGGTAAGCAATCACTGTTTGTTGAGTGGCACAATAGGTGGTTAGCCAGGGCGTTGGCACTGAGCCAAGCCCCTTCATTGCCCGGGTTGTTGAGCCAATCAGCGCAGACACCTATCTTACTAATGGGATCCCACAAATAATCTGCTGATGTTGCTGATTGATGCCTTGCATACAACCAGCGGTGTGTTCTGATACAGCTGATTTCGATGGGTTGATCCACCACTGCGGCAAAGGCTTTTATCAGTGCTTTTCCTATATTGTTTGGGGCGCTATCCCGATGCCGTTGGCTCCATTCGCTGTTGGCTTCCAATACCCAGATTTCCTTCCGACTCCAAGAGTTTCTCCCCGGCTTTTTGCTGTCCCTTATCGCTCGATGAAGTATTGGATGGTTGCCAGATAGTATGTCTGGTTCGATGTTATTTTTCCCCTTGATCGAAATTACAGATACCCAACTCGGTGAGCTTTTGGTCGTTGAGGCTAGGTTGGAAAACTGGGGGCACACTGACAGCAAGCGTATCGCTTGAGCAGCAGGTGTGGTGACGATAACAGCATCGAATAAGGATTTAATTTCCCCTAATTCTTTGTCTAATCGAACACCGTGATCGTCCGACTGAATTCGGAGTATATTTGCTTCTGTGCAGAGCATTGCCCCTTTTATCAGGTTTTGAGTCAGTGAACTTTGTCTGGGGGTGGAAAGAAAAACACATTTTCTATCGACTTCGGTGTCGCAGAAATTTCGATGTTTCGCCTGCCATAATGCCACCTCTGGCCTCTCCATAAGCCATTGCCTGAATTGTTTGGTTTTTGGCGCGTACCAGGGGGCACCGAGATCAGCACTGTCAGTACCGATTCGGCAACTGGATTGCCTGCCACCAGTGCCTCTGCTTTTCTCGAAAATTGTTACCTGGTACCCACCGTTGATCAGTTGATTGGCTAAAGTCGCGCCTGCCATTCCAGCACCGATAATAGCGATTTTTTTATGCTTCATTGTCATGGCTCTTTAGGGTTTCCCCACCTGATAGAAAGAGTTTCGTTCTTATCTGTACGCAATTAGTGCCTGCCTGGATCAATACACTAAAAATACTGTGGGCTTAAACCTCTCAACAAGATTCTCTTTCTTTTATCTATCCGCATCGGCACGCGGCCATTTTTATCACAACGATCATTCTTTCGGCTCCATTGAGGGTGGCCGGTTTGGTTGTGTATTTCTAGGTATCTAGTTGATGAAAACAATCGCATTAATCGTGCACCCAGGAGTAAATTGGGTATCTCTGTGGGTGATATTAAACGCTGGAACCCAGATCCGTTTTCGGCAAATGAATTCTCAGTCCGGCGTTGCCGAAAGCTATCTTGAAAGGGCTGTCTCAGAGAAAGTTTGAGATAGCTTTCCCTTGGGAATTTGTGGCTTACCTTAAATTGTGACGGCGGCGTGCCTACAGATTTTATTTTGGAGTGGTTAAAAAATTAACGGGCGAAACATAATGTTTGGCGATAAGGGTGGGTCGCGCTCATACGTTCTTTGTCATTAGAAAAAATTATTCCCCCAAAAACTTGATAAAGATTACGAGCTTTACTATTTAAGATATTACAGTTTCGAAAGGGCAGCATCTCACTGTAATGGATATCTTGTAGTTTAGCTGTTAGTGAGCAACGCAAAGCCACGGGTCTCTACTTATCCAGACGACCGGACTACCGAAAAGCTTCAGGCAACAGTTTGGGTTTGTGGTTGTTAATAGGTTTGATTTGATAACGAGACACCGTCTTTTCAAATACGCTCATCCAGCATTCCTCTTCAATTCCCGAACTGACGAACCAACAAATAAGTAATGCCTGGTGTTTCACCGTGGAGAATAGCAGCCGGAAGTGAATGGGAATTCTACTTCCTGCAGTACCGTGGTGTTGATACCGCGGTGGCTGTTCAAGGTTCGGTAGCCCAATTCTCGTTCTACCTCGTATCGATGCGAAACCACAGAGTTATGTGTTCGCGCGTTGTGAGGACTTTTTTCTGAATCGCTTGTTATGGGCGCTGATCGAAGGGGGGAGAATACCTCTTGATCGCGTGACACTCGAGTTATGTTCGGCAAAAAGAGGTAACAAGATGAACAAATCCCGCAAAACACAATCGATCAGCGCCGCCATTGATTTCTAAAACCTAAGGATTACATGGCGGCACGTTTAAAACGGCGTGCACCTGTTTAGGGTGCGCAGGAAATAAATCAATGGGGAGGTACTAATCATGTGCCTTAGACAATTTTTAATCTGTATATTTTGTGTCCTTGGTTTCACGATCATGCCCGCACAGATCTATGCCGTTCATGACAATGGTCTTTTTGAGTTGGATGTCAGAGCTGGTGTCGATGGCGACCAGGACAAGAAAAATGATCCGACTCCGGCTTTCGTCGGAGACGGTAACACGATCAACGAAGGAAATGATGACTGGGAAGATGTTTACAACGGTACGTCCAGCGCTTTCGCTACTGCATTTATTGAAGACACCTTTGCCAACAACAATATAGACAATGGTGCCGAAGCGTTTGTCGCACTTAGAACACCTGAAGACAGCTTCTATACCGGTGGTGGTTCCAAAGATACCCATGGTATTCAGGAAGGCCCCTGGCTGTACAAGGTAGAAAGTGATCAGGTTCCCGACAAAAACGATATCGTCAATGCTTTTGCGGCGGCTTATGTCGATCCCGCTGACGATCATGTGATCTTTTACTTCGGGCTTGATACTCACTCCGTAAACGGCTCATCAAATGCCGGTTTTTGGTTCTTTCGGGATAGCGTCAGTTTGACCCCGTTGGAGGTCGGAGAAAATACTGGGAGTTTCACCGGCGAACACAGTGATGGAGATATCTTTGTGGCCGTGGCCTATTCCGAAGGTGGCCGAGTCGGTGATATTGATGTCTATGTCTGGAATGGTGATGATGCCACGGGTTCCCTGATGTTGATGGCTTCCAGCCAGGATTGTGCAACAGCAGCAGCGGGTGATGATGTTTGTGGTGTGATTAACAAACTTATGCCCGGTGTTACCTTTGGTGAAGATCCAATCTTTGATTACGCTAACACCTTGGTGGCTAACAACCCCGG
>DFBC01000065.1:3008-3170 GCA_002367235.1 Cellvibrionales bacterium UBA3090 | reverse complement strand
GTCGCTGCTGACTGAATGGTGATACCGCGTTCCTGTTCCTGCTCCATAAAGTCAGTCGTCGCTGCACCATCGTGCACTTCGCCCGTTTTATGAATTTTACCGGTGAGTTTAAGAATGCGTTCTGTTGTGGTGGTTTTCCCCGCATCAACGTGCGCGAAAATA
>DFBC01000065.1:0-3002 GCA_002367235.1 Cellvibrionales bacterium UBA3090 | reverse complement strand
GATAAGTCAGTCATTGTCATGCTCTATTATACAAGGGTCAAAAATGCGCGGAATTGTACAGTAAATCGACATAATTAATGAGTAAAATTTACAAATAAAGGACTAATAAAGGGTAAAAATGAGTTGCAAGCGGTTTATCGGGCAAAAAATTGAAGATCAGGTGGGTTTATATATCAGGTTGGTTGCTTTGATTATTTAAAACTCGATAAATCATTACAAAACACGAGTAATTGTTCTTGACAGAGGTGGGGGGCAGCCTTAGAATCTCGCCTCCTTTTTTCAGGGTCTCAAATAAGTGGGGCCTGTAGGTTCTTTAGAATAGTTGGAGTTTGATTCCATGCAGGATCAACGCATTCGAATTCGCCTCAAGGCATTTGATCACAAGCTGATTGATGCTTCGACGCAAGAAATCGTAGAGACGGCAAAGCGTACCGGTGCCCAAATTCGTGGCCCGATTCCTCTGCCAACACGTAAAGAGCGTTTTACTGTGCTGATTTCACCACACGTAAACAAAGATGCTCGTGATCAGTACGAAATCCGCACCCATAAAAGGTTGCTGGATATTGTTGAGCCAACAGAGAAGACTGTTGATGCTTTGATGAAATTAGATTTGGCCGCTGGTGTTGAAGTCCAAATTAGCTTGGCGTAATTAGTTCAAGTAGAAGTAGAAACCCAAGCCTGGTCAGCGCTAGGCGGGTGTAACGCTCTGAAATGGGCGGCCATAGCGGGTAAGAGCCCCGTACACTAAGAGGTTAGAAAGATGGCAATTGGTATTGTCGGTCGCAAATGCGGCATGACACGCGTATTCACCGATGAAGGTGCATCTATCCCGGTCACAGTGGTCGAGGTGGAGCCTAATCGGATTACCCAAATCAAGACTGATGAAGCTGATGGTTACTCTGCTGTGCAGGTAACTGTGGGTGTTCGTCGTGCATCTCGTGTAAGTAAGTCGGAAGCAGGGCACTTTGCTAAAGCAGGTGTTGAAGCTGGTCGCGGTAGTTTTGAGCTTCGCGTAGATGGCTCACAGGATGGTGTTGAGGTTGGTGGAAACATCACGGTTGATCAGTTTGAAGCTGGTCAAAAGATTGATGTCACCGGCACATCAAAAGGTAAAGGTTTTCAGGGTGTCATTAAGCGATATAACTTCGCTATGCAAGATGCGACTCATGGTAACTCCTTGTCTCACCGGGCGCCGGGTTCTATAGGTCAATGTCAAACACCGGGTCGTGTATGGAAAGGCAAAAAGATGGCCGGACATATGGGTTCCGAGCGTGTGACAACTCAGAATCTTGAAATTGTACGTGTTGACGCTGAGCGCAACCTGCTTCTTATAAAGGGAGCGGTACCGGGTGCGCCAGGTGGTGACGTGATCGTTCGTGCAGCTGTTAAGAGCTGAGGGGATCGTCGATGGAATTAAATATTGCAACAACAAAGGGTAGCTCGGGAACTGTTGAGGTTTCAGATGTAGCCTTTGGTAAAGAGTTTAATCAGGATCTAGTGCATCAGGCGGTTACTGCGTATTTGGCAGGTGGTCGTCAGGGTACTCGCGCACAGAAAAATCGTGCAGCGGTTTCTGGTGGTGGTCGTAAGCCTTGGGCTCAAAAAGGTTCTGGTCGTGCCCGTGCTGGTACAATCCGAAGCCCGATTTGGCGTTCCGGTGGCGTAACGTTTGCAGCTCAGCCTCAAGATCACTCTCAGAAGCTGAACCGTAAAATGTACCGTGCCGCGCTTCGTTCCATTATCTCTGAGCTCGCTCGTCAGGAGCGCTTGGTGGTGGTTGAGAACTTCGATCTTGAAGAACCTAAGACCAAGCTGCTAGTTAAAAAGCTGGGTGAGTTTGATCTTCGAGATGTGTTGATTGTCACTGAAGAGGTTAGCGAAAACCTATACCTGTCATCCAGAAACCTGCATAAGGTCGATGTGCGTGATGTGGTTGGCGTTGACCCGGTTAGCTTGATTCGTTTTGAAAAGGTGTTGGTTACTGTGCCAGCTCTTAAGAAGATTGAGGAGATGCTTGCATGAACCAGGAGCGTATCTTCAAAGTGCTGCTAGGTCCGCACGTTACTGAGAAAACAGCGATTGTTGGTGATAGTAGCAATCAGGTTGTGTTCAAGGTTACTTCTGATGCGGCGAAGCCGGAAGTGAAGGCAGCTGTAGAGCAGTTGTTTAATGTCAAAGTAACTGATGTTCGCATCGCCAATGTTAAGGGTAAAACCAAGCGTGCCAAGCACGGTATGGGTAAGCGCTCTGATTGGAAGAAAGCATACATTCGTTTGGAGCAGGGTCAAGAAATCGACTTTGCGTCAGTTGAATAAGGGGTTGTTGAGATGCCAGTTGTAAAGAGAAAGCCGACGTCTCCCGGTCGCCGTTTTGTGGTCAGTGTTGTTAATCCTGACTTGCATAAAGGTGAACCCTACGCGCCATTGCTGGAAAAGAAATCAAAGTCCGGTGGCCGTAATAATAATGGTCGCATTACCACTCGCCATATTGGCGGGGGGCACAAGCAGCACTACCGTGTTATTGATTTCAAGCGAAATAAAGACGGTATTCCTGGTAAGGTTGAGCGTTTGGAGTATGATCCCAACCGCACACCATACATCGCGCTGATTTGCTATGCGGACGGAGAGCGTCGCTACATTATCGCTCCCAAAGGTGTTAAAGCAGGCGATGTACTTCACTCTGGTGTTGATGCCCCTATTAAGGTAGGTAATACCTTGCCACTGCGTAATATTCCTGTGGGTAGTGTCGTTCACTGTATCGAGATGAAACCTGGTAAAGGTGCTCAAATCGCACGTAGTGCTGGTACTTCGGTGCAACTTGTTGCTCGTGAAGGGCAGTATGCAACGCTCAGATTGCGTAGCGGTGAAATGCGTAAAGTGCCTGTTGATTGCCGGGCTACGATTGGTGAAGTCTCTAACAGTGAGCATAGTTTGCGCTCGCTGGGTAAGGCCGGCGCATCCCGCTGGCGTGGTGTTCGCCCAACCGTCCGCGGTGTGGTGATG
>DFBC01000081.1 GCA_002367235.1 Cellvibrionales bacterium UBA3090 | reverse complement strand
ACAGGCCTCGTCGACGGGCATTCCGGCCCCAACCGCAGCGGCCATGGGCTCTTCGATCAAAAATACTTCGCGAGCACCCGCGCTATACGCAGATTCTCGAATAGCACGTTTTTCAACTTCGGTGGCCAGACAGGGCACACAAATCAGCACCCGAGGACTGGGCGGAATTAAGCTATGGGAATGTACTTTTTTGATGAAGTGCTGCAGCATCTTTTCGGTGACCTGAAAGTCGGCAATCACCCCATCTTTAAGTGGGCGAATAGCGGTGATATTTCCCGGCGTACGGCCCAGCATCCGCTTGGCTTCCACACCCACAGCATCAACAATTTTTTGTCCCTGGTGGTGACGAATAGCCACAACCGAAGGCTCGTTGAGAACGATGCCTTTTTCCCGAACATAAATCAGCGTATTCGCAGTACCCAAATCAATGGAAAGATCATTCGAAAAAACACCGCGCAATCTTTTAAACATCTACCTTTTCCCTTGTTGGTCGCCCCGGGGAAACACCCCTAACGCTAATGATGCCGAAAACCCGAAACTCTACCAATCGCGGGACTTCAGAGCAAGTTCTAACTGCTTAAACTCTGAGAAGAGCCAAGCCCTAAAAGCAGCATCACAACTGCTTTAATAACTATTTGATGGAGTACCCCTGCAAAGGCGGATGTGGTACCTTACGCCTCTCATTTTGCTAGGGTCAGAAACGTCCCAAAGCTTATCTTTTAAACTAATCAAAGTGCAGGCTGTTCAAAGTACAGAAACTATACCATGACTATCGAACGCGCAGACATCGAAAAGCTCGCAGAATTGGCACGTATTGAAATCAATGAAGCGACCATCGCCGAAACCACACAAAGTATCGCCGACGTACTGGCACTAGTTGACCAGTTACAGGCAGCCGATACTGAAGGCGTAGAACCAATGGCACACCCAACGGACGCGATTCAGCGGCTGCGTGCCGACGAGGTTACCGAAATCAATCACCGGGAAGAATTCCAAGCGATTGCTCCAGCCACTGAAGCGGGGCTGTACTTGGTTCCCAAAGTCATTGATTGAGGAAACCCGATAAATCATGAATGACTCCATCATGCACAACAAAACTATTGCAGAAATTATCGCCGGTCTAGAGGCGGGTGAATTCACCAGTGTGGAAATTACCCAGCACTACCTGAAACGTATCAAGCAGCTTGACCGCAAATACAACAGCTACATTACGGTCAATGAGACGTCCGCACTCGCTCAGGCAGAGGCCGCCGATCAGCGTCGAGCCAAAGGCAACGCCCCGGCATTCTGTGGTGTACCCATTGCCCACAAGGATATTTTCTGCACCAATGGTATTCGCACCAGCTGTGGCTCCAAAATGCTCGACAACTTCGTGCCGCCCTACGATGCCACGGTAGTAGAAAACTTTGCCAATGCCGGTGCCGTGGTACTGGGAAAAACCAATATGGACGAGTTCGCCATGGGCTCCTCCAACGAAACCAGCTTCTACGGCCCGGTGAAAAACCCCTGGAACATCAACACGGTTCCCGGCGGCTCATCCGGCGGCTCAGCTGCCGCTATTGCGGCCCACTTGGCTCCGGGGGCCACGGCGACCGATACCGGCGGTTCTATTCGGCAGCCTGCAGCACTCTGTGGCATTACCGGCCTAAAACCCACCTACGGGCGCGTATCCCGCTGGGGCATGATCGCCTTTGCTTCAAGCCTCGACCAGGGCGGCCCGATGGCACGAACAGCTGAAGACTGTGCGCTAATGTTAAATGTCATGGCGAGCTTTGATCCTAAAGACTCAACCTCCATTGACCGGGAGGTCCCCGACTACACAACCAACCTGAACCAGTCACTTAACGGCCTGAAAATTGGTATCCCTAGGGAATACTTTGAAGAAGGGTTAAACCCGGGTACCGAACAAGCCGTTAAAAATGCCCTGGCAGAATTGGAAAAACAAGGTGCCACTCTCGTCAGCATCAGCCTGCCTCACACTAAACTGGCGGTACCAGCCTACTATGTAATTGCACCCGCTGAAGCCTCGGCCAATCTATCACGGTTTGACGGTGTCCGTTATGGGCACCGCTGTGAAGACCCAAAAGATCTACGCGATATGTACATGCGCACCCGCGCCGAAGGATTTGGCGAAGAGGTCAAGCGTCGGATTTTGGTGGGCGCATACTGCCTATCCGCAGGCTACTACGATGCCTACTATCGAAAAGCCCAACAGGTTCGCCGCCTCATCAAGCAAGATTTTGTCGACGCTTTTGAAAAAGTCGACGTTATCATGGGACCAACTTCACCATCACCCGCCTTTGAGTTTGGCTCAAAGGGTAGCGACCCTGTCGCCATGTACCTGGAAGATATTTACACCATCGCCACCAATCTGGCAGGACTACCGGGCATGTCCGCCCCCTGTGGTTTTGTGGATAACAAGCCCGTTGGCCTGCAAATTATCGGCAACTATTTTGATGAATCACGCATGCTGAATGTGGCTCACCAATTCCAGCTGGCCACCGGTTGGCACAAACGGTCTCCAGAAGGTCTAGAGTTGGAGGAAGCGAAATAATGGAATGGGAAACCGTCATTGGACTGGAAGTGCACGCGCAACTAGCCACCAAATCCAAAATTTTTTCCGGCTCAAGTACCACGTTCGGTGCTGAGCCCAACACCCAAGCATCCGCCTTGGACTTGGCCATGCCTGGCACACTACCTGTTCCCAACGAACAGGCCTACCGCTACGCCATCATGTTTGGACTGGCCATTGATGCCGACATCGCCAGAACTTCTGTATTTGAACGAAAAAATTATTTCTACCCGGACCTTCCCAAGGCCTACCAAACCACTCAGTTGGAAAAACCCATTGTAGGCCCGGGCCATGTTGAGATCGAGCTGGCGGACGGCACAAAAAAAACCATTCGCATTCATCACGCCCACCTGGAAGAGGATGCAGGAAAATCACTCCATGAAGACTTCCACGGCATGTCGGGAATCGACCTAAACCGCGCAGGCACACCGCTGGTAGAAATTGTCTCTGAGCCAGATATGCGCAGTTCGGAAGAAGCCGTCGCATTTGCTAAAAAACTGCACAGCATAGTGACCTCTCTGGGCATCTGTGATGGTGAAATGTCACAGGGCTCCATGCGCTTTGACGTAAATATTTCGGTGAGAAAACCCGGCGAAGAGCTCGGCACTCGAACTGAAACCAAGAACCTCAACTCATTCCGCTTTATGGAAGACGCCATCAAGCTGGAAGTCGAAAGGCAGATTGATTTAATTGAAGACGGCGGCAAAGTTATACAAGAAACCCGTCTCTATAATGGAGACACCAAGCAAGCACGCTCCATGCGCAGTAAAGAGGAGGCCAACGATTACCGTTACTTCCCCTGCCCCGACCTGTTACCCGTCGTCATCGAAGATGACTACATAGAGAGCATTCGCAAGGAACTGCCCGAACTCCCCGATGCTCGACAAGAGCGTTTTATCACGCAGTACGGTTTGTCCAGCTACGATGCCAGTGCCCTTGGCAGCGATGCCAACATGGCCCTGTATTTTGAAACTGCGGCAAAAGACAGTGGCGACACCAAGCTCACGGCCAACTGGATCATGGGTGAATTATCAGCTCGACTAAACTCTGCCGACCTCTCCATCAAACACAGCCCGCTAAGCGCAGAACAGCTCGCGGGGATGGTGTCACGCATTGCCGATGGCACAATTTCCAGCAAAATGGCCAAGCAAGTTTTCGATGGCATGTGGAATAATGGCGGCGATGCCGACAGCATTATTGAAGATCAGGGCTTGAAACAGGTTTCTGACAGCGGCGCTATCGAAGCCATGGTAGATGAGGTGATTGCCAACAGCGACAAACAGGTGGACAACTTCCGCAATGCTGACGAAAGTAAACGACCCAAAATGCTGGGTTATTTTGTAGGGCAAATAATGAAAGCCTCAAAAGGTCAGGCCAACCCTCAGCAGGTCAATGAAATTTTGCTGAAAAAACTTAACGACTTACTCTAACACTTAAAGAACAGCTTAATAATTATGACACTCAAAAAAGACAAACAAAAAGTACTCGGCGAAGTCTTCGATGACGAGCGTATTAAAACCTTTTTAGACTTCGAAGCGCCGGAAGGCGTAAGCCCTGACTTCCACATATTGGAGAAAGCCTATCGAGGCATGAAGGCCGAAAACTTTGACACGTTTCTTGGCTTTTTCCGAGAAGCGGGCCATGACATCAATGCACAAAACTCCAATGGCAAAACCTTACTGGCCATTGCCAGTGAACACCGTCACGGTGCTGATTATGTGACGGCCCTAAAAAGACATGGGGCTGCTTAACAATCAGCCTGCCAATTATGTAAGATGTTAGAACTCTAGGAGAGTTATGAGCACCCAGACGAATTCTTTTTTCACCGATTTTTTAAAGAAAGAGTCTGCTGGCGGGGTCGTTCTGATTCTATCGGCTTTATTGGCCATGCTGGTTGCCAATACATTTCTGGACTCCTACTACCAACTACTTCTTTCGACACCTATTGAAATACGTGTTGGGACATTAGAAATTGCCAAGCCATTACTGCTTTGGGTGAATGATGGTCTGATGGCGATATTCTTTTTTCTTATTGGCCTCGAATTAAAGCGTGAACTCATTGAGGGCGAACTGTCAGACAAACGAAATATTATATTGCCCGCGGTGGGCGCCATCGGCGGCATGGTCGTTCCCGCACTGATCTATCTCTACTTTAATTACGACGACCCGCTTGCAGTAAAGGGCTGGGCCATACCAGCAGCGACAGACATAGCCTTTGCCCTAGGCGTTTTGGCCTTGCTTGGCTCTCGTGTACCGACATCAATAAAGATATTCCTTGCGTCTCTTGCAATTTTTGATGACATCGGGGCGATAATTATCATCGCGTTTTTTTATACCTCAAAAATATCAACAACGGCCTTATCTGTCGTTGCAGTGTGTATATCTATATTAATTATTTTTAATAAGTTCGATGTGGTTTCAAAAACAGCCTACATTTTTGTAGGTATTGTTATGTGGACAGCGGCATTAAAATCAGGGGTTCATGCAACACTTGCCGGCGTAATTTTAGCCATATTCATTCCGATTCGCTCAAAATCAGCCCCTGATTTCTCACCGCTTAAAAGTATGGAAAACGACTTGCACCCAGTGGTGGCTTTTTTTGTTATTCCAGTTTTCGCTTTTGCAAATGCAGGAATAAACTTGAGCGGCGTCAGCACCGAACAAATACTCCACGGAGTGCCTATTGGCATCTCTTTCGGATTGTTTTTTGGTAAGCAGATCGGTATTTTTGTATTTTGTTGGCTCTTTATACAATTCAAAATCGCATGCCTACCAAACAACATGAGTTGGACAGCTCTATATGGCACTGCAGCACTGTGTGGCATCGGCTTTACCATGAGTCTGTTCATCGGTTCGCTGGCCTTTGAGGAGACAGGGGTGGACTTACTATTCGATGAAAGGCTGGGCATTATATTGGGCTCATTAGCTTCAGGTATTGTCGGTTATGCCATACTTAACGCCTGCTTGGACTCTCGCCCAGCAACCCGCACCAAGTAAGTAGGCAGCAGATGACAGCGCCTATAAGAACGAGCCCCTCACGACGACGCATCCGCTTTCATCTAGCGCTACCCGCCAGAAAATATCTGGCGTTTTATCGGGGAACCGCTAGCAATATCGTGGTACGTTCTGTAGACCACATAAACATCCAGTTTCCTGCCAGTGCCGTACGGTGTTTTCTCACACGGGATGGAATTTTTGGATTATTTGAAATTCAGTTTAACCATGATAATAAGCTCATCGGGGTTCAACGAATAAGCCAGTGAAACTTGAAAAGCACCTTAAAATAGACGATACAAA
>DFBC01000108.1:6902-7877 GCA_002367235.1 Cellvibrionales bacterium UBA3090 | reverse complement strand
TGTTGTTTGGGGTTATTTTGACATCCTGATACTGAGCCGTAAATGCTGGGTAGCGTACCTCACCCCCGCGGCTTTCCCTAAATGCCAGAATTTTAAGCTGGTCGATACGGCCCTGATTTACGACAACGCCGATAGTGATTGGTAACTCTTTGCCAATTTCCTCCATGATCCAGGCGGTCTTTTCTCCGGATTGCCAGTATCGAACTCTCAGGCCCCGAACCGTGTGGTTTAGAATTTTGCTGGCAGTTTCCTTTAGCTCTGGGGTTAGCCATAGAAATGCCTGTTGGGGTTCCTCCGGGCTGAAAACTTCCTCAAGAAACTCCGGGACTGTTTGGTAAATCCCTTTGCTTAAAACGGCACTTGAAAAAAACAGGGTGAACGACAATAGGAGAGCCACTGATGTGACTCTCCTAAAGAGGGTTGGATAATTTAGGAATAGATAGTTGTTAATTAGAAACTCCAACCTACACCCAGGTTAAATCCACGAAGTTCATCTCCAGTTTCAGAATCTTCACGCATGTAGTCTGCTTTCAGAACCACATGATCATCAAGCCAATAGTTGAAACCCAGGTCATACTGCTGTTTTTCAGTATCACTACTGTCGCCAGCCTGGTTGTCCCATTCACTGTAGCGGGCAAAAATGCCCAGCTTTTCTGTGAGTCGGTAGGAGGGCTCAATATAGAAACCCTCCTGCTCGTCGGCACCCGCCTTCACATTCTCAATGACATCGTCGATATCCCATTGTGCGTAGAGCGCACGAACGCCGAAGGGGCCATTATTATAAACGCCATGTAATTCCCAGAGGGTAGCATCGGCTTCTTCTTCGCCAGCAAAGGACTCACCCTGCCAAACATCTGTTTGGTGTTGAACCGTAGCAGCTAACTCAAGGCCGGGCATTCCAGTGTATTTAATACGTGCCGTGTAGGCCAGGTCGTCGCCTTTCGCTTTGCTGACTTTTTGGCGGCCGTCGCGAAT
>DFBC01000108.1:0-6814 GCA_002367235.1 Cellvibrionales bacterium UBA3090 | reverse complement strand
ATTTCTCCACTGAACATTGCACCACCTTCCCACCAAGTCGCAGGAATAATGTTTTTCTCAACCGGATTACGTTCTACACCATAAAAGGTTTCGGGCTCGTGAGTTTCGTTGATGATCCCCACTGGCATCAGGAAGACACCCGCTTTGGCGCGGTGGTTTTCGGCATAATCCCATTCGATAAAGGCTTGCTCTACTTCTACTTCACCATTTTTTCCCTCTCCGGCAACATTGTGTTCCACTTCTAGCTCAGAGAAGAAGCGCAGGTCTTCGTTAAATTGATGACCGAAGAACACGACAAACCGGTGAAGGTCAAACTCGTCTTTTGATTTGGACGAGTCGTCGGAGGTCAGGTTGTTGTAATGCATCTCCCCATACCCGCCAATTGTGGTTTTGTCTGCCCAGTCGGCCAGTTTTGCAACGGGGCCAGCTGTCACTTCTTCAACAGCGGCAAAAGTAGCTTCTGTTTTAACTTCCGTTTCAGAGACGCGTTGTTCGGTATCTTTAAGCTGAGATTTGAGCTGAGTTATTTCAGCTTGCTGTTTCTGAACTAAATCCCACATTTCTTCCAGACTTGGCGCGGCTTGAGCAGCGGCAGCAACATTGAGGCCGACAACAGCGGCCAGCAGCTTCTTGTGCATTTTTTTATCCCCGTAAATTAAGGTGGCTAGTGATGGGGCAGTACTATAGGGAACTCTTAATGCAAATGCAAACCATTCTCATTTGCATTTGAGAGAAATCAGATGCCTGTGTTGTCCAATGTTTAAAGAGCGTAGATTTTTTTGGTTAAACGGTTTTAGAGAAGCACTTAAAGGAGTAAAATAGTTGACCTTTATAGTCGACTATTATTTATTGTTACAGAGGTATGAATTGATGGATATTATGGACACCATTCGCGAACAGGTGGAAGGCAACCCAGTTATTCTGTATATGAAAGGTTCACCAAACCAGCCCCAGTGTGGTTTCTCGGCTCGCACTATCGAGGCGCTCACCGCTTGTGGCGAGCGTTTTGCCTATGTGGATATCCTGGCTAATCCAGAGATTCGTGCCAACTTGCCAAAATTTGCCAACTGGCCAACATTTCCTCAGTTGTGGATCAATGGTGAGCTGATTGGCGGTTGTGACATTGTGACGGACATGCATGCAAAAGGTGAGCTGATTGGGTTAGTAAAAGAGGCTGCACAAAGTGCTGCTGAATAACCCCAGGTACCGTTTAAGTATTTGATCTCACTTATTACCGTCATAGCTAATTACAATGAGACAGCTATGCTTCATTGTGTAACATTAGTTATACCGATTTTGAGTGTAGGGTATGTATTGCCCTGAACTGTTCTGAAAGACTGACTAATTAAGGAGTAGCACATGGGAGTATTAGTAGGTAAGCCGGCCCCGGATTTCACCTCTGGTGCAGTGTTGGGTAATGGCGAAATCGTCGATGGGTTTAGCCTGTCTGAGACCATTAAAGGTAAAAAGGCCGTTGTGTTCTTTTATCCTTTGGACTTTACCTTTGTATGCCCTTCAGAGCTGATTGCATTTGATCACCGCTATGAAGAGTTTCAAAAGCGTGGTGTAGAAGTCATTGGTGTTTCTATTGATTCAGTGTTTACCCACAGCGCGTGGCGTAACACAGCGATTAATGATGGCGGTATTGGCGCGGTTAAATATCCACTGGTAGCGGACATTAAGCACGAAATTTGCCAAGCTTACGATGTGGAGTTTGATGCTGCTGGTGTGGCATTCCGTGGTTCATTCCTGATCGATGAAGAGGGTGTTGTTCGTCATCAAGTGGTTAATGATTTGCCGCTAGGTCGTAATATCGACGAAATGTTGCGTATGATTGATGCGCTCACTTTCCACCAGGATCACGGTGAAGTTTGTCCTGCTGGCTGGAAGGAAGGTGACAAAGGCATGGCAGCTTCTGCAGATGGCGTGGCTTCATACCTGGCTGAGAATGCCGACACTCTGTAGTGATTGCTAACGTGTCGTAATACACTAGTACGCTGTTTGGCAGTACTATAAAAACCGCAGAAGAAAACCTTCTGCGGTTTTTTCTTGTGAGTGATAACTCGTTATTTGGGCTTGGAGATTGTCGTGGAT
Source organism: Cellvibrionales bacterium UBA3090 (assembly GCA_002367235.1). GTDB lineage: Bacteria > Pseudomonadota > Gammaproteobacteria > Pseudomonadales > Porticoccaceae > Porticoccus. Next base: position 4,720 of record DFBC01000108.1, on the reverse strand, counting down.
ACAGAACGTTTAATTGAGCTGGAAACTAAAATGGCGTATCAGGAAGATACAATCCAGCAGTTAAATGATGTGGTTTGCCGGCAGCAGGATCAAATTGATGCTCTTATGGAAAAATGCAGTCTCTTGCTATCGCGGACTAAGGAGTTGTCTGACAAGCTGCCAGATGATTCCTCCATCGGTGAGAAGCCTCCACATTATTGATCGGGCAAAGAATTATTAATAAAAAACGCGGCTGATGCCGCGTTTTTTAGTTGCTGTTCTTTTCTGTATTTTGACTATTCGCTCTTGGTTTGCTCGGCTTTAGACAGAATGTCAGCACCAATCATCGCTGTGGTATTTAATATTCCTCTGCCTGAAACCGAGGGTATTAGGATGTGTGCAGGTTTTTCCAGGCCATTTAAGAAGGGGCCAACCAGCCGTGCATTTGTGAGTGACCTGATCAGCCCAAGGGCAATACTCGCGGCATCCATGTTTGGCATGATCAGCACATTGGCGCGACCTTTGATGTTGGCGTTCTGGCAAATACTTTCACGAAGTGTTTCATTAAGTGCTGATATGGCATGCATTTCACCATCGATTTGAATCTCTGGTAGGTCGTTGCGCAGCTGTTCAGCAGCACGTTTCATTTTGTGAGCTGAGTCGTCATCGTAAGTGCCAAAGTTGGAGTGTGAAAGTAAGGCCACCTTAGGCGTGATACCAAAGTTTTTAACAAAGCCAATGGCATCTTTGGCGATGGTGACGACCTGTTCTTCGGTTGGGTCAACATTCACAAAGGGGTCAGCCAGAAATAGTGGGCCATCTTCCAGTAGTAACACGCAGATAGATGACACATGGCTAGTGTTATCGCGTGGTGGAATAATGCTTTCGATACAGCTTAGGTGCCTATCGTAACGGCCTGCCTTTCCGCAGATCAGCCCATCGGCATCACCCAGTGCAACCATAATGGCGGCAAGAATTGTGTTGTTGGTGTGTACCGTGTTTCTGGCGCTCTCTACAGAAACCCCGGAACGTCCCACGCAGTTGTGATAGTACTTCCAGTAGTTTTCGTGGTAATCACCTTCTTCTGGATTAAATATTTCTAGATCTATACCGGGTTTGATCCGCAGTCTCATTTCTTCGATTTTGCGTTTGATGACCGTTGGCCTGCCAATCAAAATGGGTTTGGCAATTTTTTCATCCACCACGCCTTGCATGGCCCGAAGCACATCGTCATTTTCGCCTTCAGCGTAGGCAATGCGAGGGGGGTTAGTGCGGGCCAGCTCAATCATAGGCTGCATGAATAGGCGGCTGCGACTGACATAGCTGTGAAGTTTTGTCCGGTAGGCGTCTAAATCTTCTATCGGCCGTGTGGCGACGCCGCTTTCCATGGCGGCCTTAACGACGGCCAGGGGTACTTCTTCAATTAAGCGTGGGTCAAAGGGCTTGGGGATCAGGTAATCTGGCCCAAATTTTAGTTCTTCATCGGCATAGGCTTCGGCGACTACTGCTGAAGCTTCGCGATGAGCGAGGTCTGCAATGGCTTTCACGCAGGCCTGTTTCATCTCGTCGTTAATAACAGTGGCACCACAGTCTAGAGCACCTCGGAATATAAACGGGAAGCAGAGAACATTGTTGACCTGATTTGGGTAATCCGAGCGGCCGGTTGCTAGAATGGCATCCGGTCTGGCGGCTTTGGCCAGCTCTGGCATGATTTCCGGGGTGGGGTTCGACATGGCCAAAATCAGAGGATTGGCAGCCATTTTCTTTACCATCTCGGCTTTAAGTATTCCGGGGCCCGATAGACCGAGGAATAGGTCGGCGTCATCAATAGCGTCGTCCAAAGTGCGGTCAGTGGTTTCTACCGCGTAACCTTCTTTCCAGGGATTCATGCCGACTTCTCGGCCTTTGTATATCACCCCGTTGCGGTCGATCATCCGGACATTTTTCTTTTGTAGTCCCATACTAACCAATAGATCTACGCAGGCAATGCTTGCCGCGCCAGCACCAGTGACTACTAGTTTTATGTCTTCGATATTTTTTTCTACAATCCGTAAGCCGTTATAGACGGCTGCAGCAGAAACAATAGCTGTCCCATGTTGGTCATCATGGAAGACTGGAATATTCATTCTTTCGCGCAGCTTCTGCTCAACAAGGAAGCATTCGGGCGCTTTAATGTCTTCTAGATTGATGCCGCCAAAGGTTGGCTCAAGGGATGCGATAGTGTCGACAAGCTTGTCGACATCGGTCTCGTTGAGTTCGATATCGAACACATCGATGTTGGCGAACTTTTTAAATAATACGGCTTTCCCCTCCATCACCGGCTTGGAGGCGAGAGGGCCTATATCTCCAAGGCCAAGCACTGCCGTGCCGTTGGTGATAACGCCGACAAGGTTGCCTCGCGCTGTTACGCGAGCTACATCCGTTGGATTTTTTACAATCATTCCACAGGCGTATGCCACGCCGGGGGAGTAGGCTTCGGATAAGTCCCGAGCATTGGCCAGCGGTTTAGTGGGCCGGATTTCCAGTTTTCCTGGTACCGGTTCCATGTGATAACGAAGGGCGCTTTCCTTGAATGAGTCAACCATTTTTGCTTCTCATGATATAGCTTGTAAGGGATGGTTCGGGGTCAGTTTATCTCTGTGCCCCTGGCAGGCCGGTTATTCTACCGCGACCCGTAGCGTGATTTCCATGTGACATGTGAATTGTTTTGGGGCGCTAGAAAAAACGAAATGTAGCATAGTTACATATTTTTGATACTTCAAGCACTTTTTGCTCTGGTTTTTCTCGTTTATCTGTAACAAAAAACATTAAGTAGTATTTATAACCACCTGAATATTAAAGAAACAAAAAATATAATATCTATTTTTCTATGTATAGTTTTACTACAAAAATGTCTGGTTTCTACTTTGAGCATCCAAAAATCTAGTCAAAAAGGCACGGCTATGGTGCAGGTGTCTCGAGCGCTATTCGTTGATCGAGGGGGTGTTCCGGTGCTCGGGAGGGGTGTTGAGTGGGTGGGCTGTTTGTTATCGTGGCCCGCTAAAAGAATTTTGTGGGTAAACTAAGCGCTTGCCAAGCGGGTAAGGAGGCAGGTTTAAATACTTGTCGGCGTGCCTTTTTGAATTTTATATGGTCTAAATCCACGGGTTAAATTTTTCTTTATTTTTGAGGTAATGCTATGCCGCTTGTTCATTTTATTCAGGTTGATGGGGCAGAGTATGAGGCTGAAGTACCAGTAGGCCATTCTGTGATGCAGGGTGCTGTGGATAATATGATCGATGGCATTATCGGTGAATGTGGTGGTTTGTGTCGGTGCGCGACATGCCATTGTTATGTGGATGAGGATTGGTTTGAGAAAGTTGGTGGGCCGGAGGGGGTAGAAAAAGAGTTGCTTGAGATGACCCTCGATCCACAGCCTACCAGTCGTCTGAGCTGTCAAATAAAGGTGACACAAGAGCTGGATGGCTTGGTGGTCAGGCTGCCGCGGTCTCAATATTGAAAATCTTTGTCCACAAGGCTTCTGGCTCAAGAAGGTGAATAAAAAAATACTGTGTCCAAGCTCTTGGGTCGGCCTGCAATGTAAAGGTTCTCAAGGGCTGTGCGGTGTTCAGCAATGGGGTTGGTTAGTTCCAGCCGCCCAGATCCTTCCAGCGATTGACGATCCCGCAGAATAACTCGGCAGTCTTTTCCGCGTCATAGGCGGCGGAGTGTGCTTTGCCGTTATTGAATTTTATCTCTGCAGCCTCGCAAGCTTTAGCTAGTACAGTTTGTCCATAGGCCAACCCGGCCAGAGTCGCCGTATCGAAACAAGAGAATGGGTGAAAAGGATTTCTTTTGATGTTGTTGCGCGTCACTGCGGTGTTGACAAACCCAAGATCAAAGTGAGCGTTGTGGGCAACCATGACAGCTCTGCTGCAGTGAGCCTCTTTGACGGCAGTACGGATAGGTTGAAATAATAATTTGAGTGCTTCTTCTTCATCCAGCGCCATGCGGTATGGATCGTTAGGGTCGATACCGGTGATGTCCAGTGCGGCCTGTTCTATGTTGGCACCCTCGAAGGGAATGACGGAGTGGCAGATTGTCTCATCGGGCATCAGGATGCCATCGTCATCCATCGCTAAGGTGACGGCGGCAATTTCCAGCAGGGCATCAGTGGTGGAATTGAATCCACCGGTTTCCACATCAACAACAACTGGCAAAAAGCCTCTAAAGCGGTCTGATATAGGGGGGTGCATAGTTAGGCTACCTGCCATTGTCGGATTTCATCGGCACCGAGGGGTGTCAGTGTGTCGCTACCAAAGGGGATGGTTGCAGGGCTTTTCCAGGGCGATTTTTTCAGGGTGATGGTGTCACTGTTTCGCGGCAAACCATAGAAGTCGGCCCCAAAGTGGCTAGCAAAACCCTCCAGTTTGTCCAGTGCGCCAGCTCGCTCAAAAGCCTCTGCGTAGAGTTCGATGGCTGCATGATTTGAATAGCAGCCCGCACAGCCGCAGGCATTTTCTTTTTTATGGGTTGCATGAGGCGCTGAGTCTGTCCCCAGAAAGTATTTTGGGCTGCCACTGATTGCTGCGCCGATAAGCGCCTGTTGGTGAGTGTTTCGCTTAAGTATTGGCAGGCAGTAGTAATGAGGTTTTATGCCGCCGGCTAACATTTGATTGCGGTTGTACAGTAGGTGTTGTGGCGTAATGGTTGCTGCTACATTACTCGACGCTTCTGCAACAAACTGAGTGCCTTCCTGTGT
>DFBC01000001.1:4593-5222 GCA_002367235.1 Cellvibrionales bacterium UBA3090 | reverse complement strand
TTTGGAGCAGCCCTCCATGATGGAGACAAACGCTGTGGCTCCATCGGCCTCTGGTTGAGGAAGGTTGTCAAATTTTTCGATTTCAGGAAAGCTGATATCCACGATGGTGGTGCCGTCCTGTTGTTTTTTCTCCGACATCATCTCAGGTAGGCGGTGCAACGTTTGTGGTCCAAATACTAGGTCTACAAAGGGGGCTCGTTTTGCTATGGCCTCTCCCTCTTGGCTGGCGACGCAGCCGCCCACCCCAATCACCAAATCGGGATTTTTTTCTTTTAAGCCTCTCCATCGCCCCAATTGATGAAAGACCTTTTCTTGTGCTTTTTCTCTGATCGAGCAAGTGTTTAATAGCAGTACATCGGCTTCTTCCGGGTTTTCGGTCGTTACCATTTGATGGCTGTCACCGAGGAGGTCTCTCATACGAGCTGAGTCGTATTCGTTCATCTGGCAGCCATGGGTGACGATATGTAACTTTTTAACCGGTTTGTCCGACATAAAGTGATTAAATTCTGAGCAATTATAGGGTCGCGCATTATAACGGTAGCAAGGTGTAAATCCTACATCGATAGGTCTAAATGAATGAAATTTGTGCAATTTATGCTATTCTAGCGCGCCTTTTTCTGGACCTTTAA
>DFBC01000001.1:0-4536 GCA_002367235.1 Cellvibrionales bacterium UBA3090 | reverse complement strand
CTGGAAGTTGAAGAATTTATCTTTGGTGAGCGCAGTCAAATGATTGTGGATCCCGCTGAAGAGAAGCTAAAAACAGAATTCTCTTCGATTAAGCGAAGTTTTATTCCGCTCCATTCCGTGGTGCGTATCGATGAAGTGGAAAAAGAAGGTGCCTGTAAAATTACTGAAGTGAAGGGTGGTGGTAATGTTACACCGTTCCCGTTTCCCGGTGCCGCGCCAAAACCGAAGAGGGATTGATTGGTTTTTGGCAGATCAGAAGCGAAACCTTCTTGAGTTAAACTGAAAAGGGCCGCAATTTGCGGCCCTTTTTTTATATTAACCTTAAGAGTACCTGCTACGCCGTCAGTTTTTGCCTGACGGAGGCCAATTTAACGGAGTTGCAGAACACTGCCATAGCGGCATCGATTTCCGCTACGGTCGGAAATGAAGGCGCTAGCCGTATATTGCAATCCTTGGGGTCCTTGCCGTAAGGGAAGGTGGCCCCGGCAGGCGTTAACTCGACTCCCGCTTCTGCCGCCAGTCTCACTACCTCATTGGCAAGCCCTGAGCGGGTATCAAAGGATATAAAATAGCCCCCTTCGGGCTTGCTCCAAGTGCCTAGGTCAGATTCGGTGAAGTTTTCACCGAGATGTTTCAGAACACAGGCAAATTTTGGTCGAAGCAGTTCGGCATGTTTTTTCATGTGAGCTTGCAGCTCCGCCAGGTTTTTAATCACTTTCAAGTGGCGTAATTGGTTAACTTTGTCCGGGCCAATAGAAGAAATTCCCAGGTGCTGCTTTATCACATCAAGGTTGTCTTTTGAGCTGGCCATATAGGCAACCCCTGCACCAGCAAAGGTTACTTTGGAGGTGGAGGCGAACTGTAACACTGTGTTTTCAGTGCCATGCTTTCGGCAGTACTCCATGATGTTTGGCAGATCGGGTGATTCATCGGACAGGTCATGTACTGCATAGGCATTATCGTAAAATACCCGAAAATTAGCCGATGCAATGGTGCCCAGTTTTGCCAGCCGTTCGACCGTGTCCTGGCTGTAAACGCAGCCAGTAGGGTTGGAGTACTTGGGGACGCACCAAATGCCTTTAATCGCAGAATCGTTGGCAACCAGGGATTCGACTTCATCCATCTCTGGGCCACTTTCATTCATGGATACATTGATCATTTCAATGCCGAATTCTTCACAGATAGAAAAGTGGCGGTCGTAGCCCGGCACGGGGCAGAGAAATTTAACGGTACCCTCATCTCTCCACGCAGACCCTTTACCGTTGGGGCCAAATTGCCAGGCAAATAAAATCGTTAGGTACATCATTGATAGGCTGCTGTTGCCGCCCACGAGAACCTCGTCAGGCTCAACTCCTAGAACTTCAGCTGCCAGCTCCCTCATCTTTGGAAGCCCCAAGAGACCGCCATAATTCCTCGTGTCAGTACCATCGTCAGAAATGTAGTTTCCTTGCAGGGCACCATCCAGTGCATTGGCCAAAGAAAGTTGGCTCGGGGATGGTTTTCCTCGGGTTAAATTAAGATTTAATCCTCCGGATTTGAACGACTCGTGTTTCGCGGCAAGCTCTTCATGCCACTGTTGCAACTGTTCTTGGGTTGCCTGATCAAGGTACACGTTGTTATTCCTTCTAGATAAATTTGTGCAAGGATTTTACCCGTTCGATAGGCTGGCACAATAGTAAAAGGTTCTTAAGTCGGTGAAAAATCGCTTACTTTCAGGAGCGAGTTGGGTTTAGGCGGAATGCCCGCCTGGGGCAGGGGCGAACCATCGATTTCTACACTATGAAACTGGCTATGAATTTTTGAATGTGAATTGAAACAATCGGCTACTAAAATTTTTCTAAGCAAATAGTGGCACCATCTTGTATCGTTGTGCCAGTACTTTCTCATTGCTATCGGGTGTCGCGGGGAGAGGGGGTTCTGAGAGCGATTTAGCCCCTTGCCTTGTAAATAGGCAAAATACCCCCATATATGACCAAACAGCCAATTTGGGTTGTTCCTGCCTAAAGGGCGATCTAATGCCATCCGAAAATAATAATTCCGACACCCCTTGGGGATCCCGACCCCAGTCACCGCCTGACATTGAACAGGTAATTAAGCAAGCTGTTGATAGGTTAAAAGGCTTGTTTTCGGGGGGTGGTTCTGGAAAAAAGTCAGGGGGAAATTTTGGTGGCATGGTCACCTTTATTTTTCTAGTACTGGTATTTCTTAGTCTATGGTCTGCCTATTACACGGTGCCGAGTGATTCGGTCGCTGTGGTGCAACGTTTTGGTATGTATCTTAAAGAGGTGCCACCCGGTCTGCATTTCAAGCTACCTCTCGGGATTGATCAGGCAACCAAGGTTCCGGTAAAGCGGCAATTAAAACAGGAGTTTGGTTTTTCCACGCCAGGATCCCGCGACCCGTATCAGGGTTCGCGTGATGGCGGGCGGGAAACCCAGATGGTCACCGGTGACCTAAATGCGGCGTTAGTGGAATGGGTTGTTCAATACCGCATATCAGACCCAGTCAAATTCTTATTTGAAGTTCGCGAGCCTGGTGAGACCCTGCGTTATGTGTCGGAGTCGGTGATGCGTGAAGTGGTCGGTGATAGAACGGTGGACGAAGTTATCACCATCGGCCGGCAGGAAATTGAAATAGAAGCCTTGGTCAAAATGCAGGAGCTGTCGACCAAGTATGTGATGGGAATTAGCATTGACCAAGTGCAGTTAAAAAATATTAACCCTCCAAGGCCAGTGCAAGAATCGTTTAATGAGGTCAATCAGGCGCAGCAATCGAAAGAAAAACTGATCAATGAAGCGCGCCGTGAATATAACAAGGTGATTCCCTTGGCGGAGGGCGAAAAAGATCAGCGTATACGCGAAGCTGATGGTTATCGCCTCAAACGTATCAATGAGGCCGAAGGCGATGTGGCACGGTTCAATGCGCTGTTTACTGAGTATCAAAAAGCACCGGAAGTTACCCGTCGCCGTATTTATATTGAAACCATGCAGGGTGTCATCCCGAAACTAGGGACCAAAATTTTGGTCGATGATGATCTTCCCGGTTTACTGCCTTTACTTAATCTTAAAGGGCAAAAAGGTGACCAAAAATGAAAAAAATAGCATCGTTTGTGGTCTTATCGCTTCTTGTTGTAAGCCTGTTTATCGTGGGAAATGCCGTCTACACCGTAGATGAAGTTGAACAAGTGATTATTACCCAGTTTGGCAAGCCCGTTGGCGACCCTGTTACCACCGCTGGACTTAAATTCAAAATTCCCTTTGTTCAAGAGATCAACCCTATCGACAAGCGGGTTCTTGAGTGGGATGGCGCGCCGTCGGATATGCCGACTAAAGATAAGCTATATATTTCTGTAGACTTGTTTGCCCGTTGGCGAATTGTGGATCCCCTGCAGTATTTTTTACGATTGCGAGATGAGCGCAGTGCCCAATCTAGGCTCGACGATATTCTCGGCAGTGAAACCCGTAATGCCGTGGCCAAACATGAGCTGATTGAAATTATTCGCACCACTAAAGACCGCGTGCCTCTGAAGGATGTTGTCTTGTCATCGGCGGAACAGGATCTCAAGATGGGTGCGCTGGTGCCTATTGAGAAAGGTCGCAAACTGGTTGAGCAGGAAATATTTCTCGCGGCGGCAGAAAAGGTTGGTGTGTTCGGTATCGAGTTATTGGATATACGGTTTAAACGAATCAATTACAACGAAAGTGTACGTCCCAAAATTTACGATCGTATGATCAGTGAGCGGAGGCAGATTGCCGAACGGTTCCTCTCTGAGGGCAACGGTGAGGCGGCTCGCATCCGAGGCAATCGAGTCCGCGATCTCAACAAAATCCAATCCGAAGCCTATCGCCAGGTAGAAGAAATACGTGGCCGGGCCGACGCAAAAGCCACTGAGATTTATGCCGGAGCTTATAACCAAAGCCCTGATGCCGTAGAGTTTTATGAATTTACACGCACTATGGCTTCCTACCCTGAAATCATTGGCGATAGCACGACCCTTGTCTTGTCGACCGACAGTGACTTGTTCAAATTTTTTAAGGGTATGTCACCTCAAACCACTACGCCCTTAGTAAACAAGGCGATGCTCGGGGGCAAAAAATAGTCACAACGTTGTCTGGCGTGTCGTTGCTGTAAAGGCTGTCAGTAGTCGGCACAGCAGCGTTGTTCAAAAATTAATGGGTTATCCATTATTGGAGAAAATATTATGAGCCGTGAACAAAAAAGTAATAAAGAAGGTAAGAAAAAACCGTTGTTAACAGCAAAGGAGAAAAAGGCCGCAAAAAAAGCTAAGGGCGGTGATCCAAAAAACACTTTTGGGTCACTCTAGCAGTCTTTCCCGCGCGAGCTTGATTTTGCCAAGGAATGAAAATTCCCGGCAGTGGAGCAAAAAAAAAGGCCTACATTCGCGTTAAGCGAATGTAGGCCTTTTATATATGGTAGCTACGGGTGGACTTGAACCACCGACCCCAGCATTATGAGTGCTTTGCTCTAACCAACTGAGCTACCACGCCTCATTCACGAAGGGTCAGTTAAAGCCGC
>DFBC01000161.1 GCA_002367235.1 Cellvibrionales bacterium UBA3090 | reverse complement strand
TTCTTAAGGGAATCCATGATGCGTTCTGCCTTATGTTCCTGGAAATAACCGATAAACGCGTTTATCAATACAATTATGAACATAATGGAACCACCGCGAAAATCGCCAATGGCAAAGGAAATCACTCCTGCGATGATGAGTATAATTACCAGGACATCCCTAAATTGAATTAAAAACTGTAACCACCTCGGTGTCTTTCCTAGAGTGATGAGCTGATTTTCACCGTATTGAGCGAGTCTTTTTTGAGCTTCCGTGTTCGAAAGACCCTTTTCATTCGTTTTGAGAGCTTCGAGGCACTCTTTGACCGTTTTTAGGTAGAAATCACCAGGTTCTGGCATCGCAGCGTTTTCCCCTGCCATTATATATCGTACAAACAATAATTGGTTTATATTAAGAGTCTCTATTCTGATTTCACACTATAAACAAAACCTCGTTCAGAAAATCCTTCGGCGATGAGCATATTGGTTTTCGCTGATTTGAATCGGTGCTGAGCAACCTTCTGGTATTGCTCAGATTGATATTGATACTATTCTCTAGCTTGATCCGTTGAAGAAAACCCATGACTTACGTTTTTCTCAACTATTCTCATCCGCCAGTGCTCCAGCGCATATGTGCTATTCTGCAATATCAAGCCTGACTTTTCGGGCAGAAGGGCTATCCAGTTCAGGTGTGCAGGTAACAATTTGGCTTACTGCGCGATAGCCCGTGTTGCCTTGTCCCAAGACGTACGGTGATTATTGACGTAGGCGTTGATAATGGCTAAAATATATAATCGGACCCAAGGCACGATTGCAAAGGAATGCAGCGGAGTTCATATAACGACATGAAGAGTCAATAGTGTGACAACCTCTCTTCACTAAAATTTCCATCAAATTAGATAGGTGGGAAGGGGGTGGAAAATCAATCCCATAGTCAAGTTGGGGCCAGGTGTGAGCCAGGCCATCGGATCATTTCGAGCTGATAAAGGTATCCAGCAGCCTATTCGCATTGCTCTCTATTTTAGCGGATGCTGTGATTCGTCACTATACCTATGCGTGGTCACTATCCTTGAGACCGATTTGACCTTGGAATTAGATGGCCTGACATTCGTTATTAATCCCGAGATTTATCAAGTTGTGGGTGAGGTAACCATCTCCTATGTGGATGAAATGGGGAGGAAAGGATTTGTGCTCACATCAAGCAAACCTGTAGGCGAGTGGGATGGTTGCGGTGTCAGCGACATCAAAATTCAGCCCAACCTTTACGTATGAACGTGCGGATTTTACAGTATGTGACCATATATTTGTAAGCGTATGATATTACGCTGTCATTTTGAAATATATTAAAAGGGGGAGCTGATGGAACAATATAAACTGTTTATCAATGGCGAGTTCGTAGACGCTGACAGTGGGAAAACGTTCGAGACGATTGACCCCGGTACTGAGGCACCCATAGCCACAGTAGCCCAAGCAGGAAAGGCTGACGCAGAAGAGGCTATAGCGGCGGCACGTAAGGCTTTCGACAGAGGGGATTGGAGTGGTCTTACCCCGGCAGCCCGTGCCGCCAAAGTCCAGGATTTTGCCGACCAGATAGCACGGCAGGGTCTGCGCCTGGCTTTCACTGAATCGATGAACTCCGGCCAGGTCATATCATTGGCCAAGTTCATGCCTTTAATCAGTGTCACTTTATTACGCAATTTAAGCCTGGCGGCAGTCACAAAATTTCCTTGGGAGGAGGAAATACCAGCCTCAGGAAACGCTTTTGCGCCGGGCCGTGAATTCATCCGCAGGGAACCGGTTGGAGTATGTGTAGGAATTTCTCCCTGGAACTACCCTATGTATATAGCCTGCTGGAAGATCGCTCCCGCTCTCCTAATGGGGAACACTATGGTTTTGAAACCGGCTTCGTATACTCCTCTTACCGCACTCATAGTAGCAGAAGCAGCAAAAGCAGCTGGCATCCCAGATGGAGTATTCAACGTCATCGCTGGCCCAGGAAGGGAGTTGGGCGAAATTCTCTGCACCCACCCGGATGTAGATAAGATAGCCTTTACCGGCAGCACGGAGGTCGGTCGTGAAATCATGCGGATGGCTGCCGGTACAATAAAAAAGGTGACGCTCGAGCTGGGCGGCAAGTCAGCCACTATCATACTCGACGACGCAGATATGGAGCTTGCCGTGGAGGGCGCCCTCTTCAGCAACTTCTTCAACCAAGGACAGGTTTGTTCCTCGGGTAGTCGTGTATTAGTCTCATCAAAGATTCATGATGAATTCCTCGACAAGATAATAAAGCGGGCTGAATCTATCCGTATCGGATACCAGATGGACCAGACCTCTCACATGGGGCCCCTTGTCAGCAAACAGCAATTGGCTACAGTTGAACGCTATGTCAAACTGGGTAAGGAAGAGGGAGCGGAACTGATCACCGGCGGCAAACGCGTCGAGGTTAAAGGAATCAAAGGTGGGTTCTACTATGCTCCCACCATCTTTGCGAATGTGAACAACAAGATGCGTATCGCGCAGGAGGAGATATTTGGCCCTGTTCTTTGCATCATAAAATACGATAGTGATGAAGAAGCGATTGCCATTGCTAATGATTCCGTGTACGGCCTGGCAGGTGGTGTATTTTCCACTAACACCGCCAGGGCTGAACGTGTAGCTCGTGGGGTTCGTACTGGAACAATATGGATTAACAATTACCACATCTTTTCTGATTATTGCCCCTTCGGCGGCTACAAGCAATCTGGCGTCGGCCGCGAACTCGGTCTAGAAAGCCTGCGTGAATATACTCAGATCAAGAGAATACATGTATCCGCAATTGCCGACCATAAGTCGAATATGACTTTCAAAATTATGTCGGACTACAAGAAGGTAGAAGGTTTTAGTTACAATTGCCCGACTGCTGTAATCGCCGGACATGGGGCTCTGAGCTCAATCTACAAGGCAGTCGCCGATCTTGGCTGCCGCAGGGCTCTGATTCTTACCGACTCAGGAGTCAATAAAGCAGGGCTTGCCCAATTGGTGAAGGATGCCCTAGTGGATTTCTGTGTGGGCATCTATGACAGTATCTCACCGGATCCCGATCTGGAAACAGTGGATGTGGCCACTGCCGTGGCCCGCGAACTTAAGGCGGACTGCATCATCAGCGTCGGCGGCGGCAGCGTCATCGATACTGCCAAAGGGGTCTGTGTAACCTTAAAGAACGGCGGCAAGGTAAACGATTACCTAAACTTCCTGGTGCTTACTGAGCCACAAACCCCACACATCGTCATTCCAACAACAGCAGGGACCGGCAGCGAAGTAACAAATATGGCCGTACTCACAAGCAAGGGCGCCGGACGTAAACTCTTCATAGTAGACACACGAATCATGCCGAATGTGGCTATTCTGGACCCGCGTTTCACCATGACCCTGCCCAAGGATTTAACAGTCACCACTGCCATGGATGCCATGACACATGCCATTGAGGCTATGATGAGCACCCTGGCGAACCAGATTTGCGACGGTCTGGCGTTACATGCCATACGCCTGATCAACGAGAATCTGCCACTTGTCGTAGCCGATGGTAGCAATGAAAAGGCACGGCTCAATATGCAGCTAGCAGCCACCATGGCAGGGTGGGCATTCACCATTGCCCAAGTTGGTCTGGCGCATGGAATGGCACATACTATAGGGACGCTGCACCATGTCCCACACGGGGTAGCCTGCGGCATCGTATTACCTAAGGTGATGCGTTACAATGTTGACCATGCTGCTGACAAGCTGGCTCTGGTAGCACAGGCTCTGGGCACCAACACCGCCGGCATGAAAGAGCATGATGTCGCCCTGGCAGCAGCAGACGCAGTAGAATCCCTGATGAAAAAGGTGGGCCATCCGATGAGACTGCGCGACGTGGGCGTTCCGGAAGAGAACCTTGCAATATGCGCATTTCATGCGATTGCCGATACGGCTGTCATCTTCAATGGGCGCCCTGTCAGTGATCCAAACGAAGTTTTACAAATTTATAGACAGGCTTATTAGAGCTATCGACTACGATACAATTGGGTCCGAAACAACTTAATAACCGAGGGCGGAGATGATTTTTAAGAAGAGCTAAGATTCAAAGCATTCCTGAAATGGCTTGGCAATTGCCTGACCTCTCCACGGGGTTCGAGGAAGTTAAGCGAACAAACTGGCTAAGTGTCACACATCTCAAGGATAATGAATATATCTTGCGCCTTGGGCGGAAATGAATGAGAAGGAGTCTAATATCTTCTCTGCTTTCCTCTACTAGGTCCACCAGGTCTTCTGTTGCCGTAAGATCCACCACCTCTGCTCTCAGAAGGTGGGCGAGCCGCGTTAACATTAAGCGTCTGGTCCTTCAGTGCCTTCCCATTGAGGCCGGCAATTGCGGCTTGACCTTCAGACACTGTTGGCATTTCAACAAACCCGAATCCCCTGGGTCGCCCACTGTATTTGTCTGTTATAATGTTTACAGACGTCACTTCTCCAAAAGTCCCAAATTCCTGACGTAATTCCTCTTCAGTTATCTCATAGGGTAAGTTCCCCACGTAAATCTTCATACTGGTGCTCCTTTCACTTAATCTCGTAATCCTTGCAGAGAAAATGGCGGTGGGACTTTGCCTCGCGCAGAATTCCACTCATTTGCACCATCCTTTGAAAGCGACACAACAGGGAAACCTGAGAATCACCTTCACGTATCGAGACTCCCATTGAGATGATACATCGCCACATTCTAAGGATATACACGGGCCAGGTATTCCTGGCCCGTGTATATCCTTGGTCAAACCGGCATTATCTACTCAGTCTGATTTTGCTGTAGCAATCGCTACAATAGACCGGCCTGCCATTGGTAGGCTCAAAAGGCACTTCGGTGTCTTTGCCGCACTCGGCGCATATGGCAGGAAACATTTGGCGTGGGAGCCCGTAGCTGTTACCACGACTTCCATTCCGCTCTGTCTTCCTTGCCTGTCGGCATGAAGGACAGCGCTTGGGATCATTGGTATAGCCCTTGGATTGAAAGAACTCTTGTTCCTCAGCGGTGAAGCTGAAGTCAGTCCCACAATCGGCACACTGGATCGTTTTGTCCTGAAAACTCATTGGATGACCTCCTTTCTCAAAACTTTTAGCTGGGGTTTGGGTCATCCAATACTTGATATGAATCTAGCAGAATCCTAAGAAGCTTGTAATAACCTAAACTTAAACTATTATATACATCGTACACCAAACAAAACATTTTGTAAATAGCCTGTTAAAATTGTCAAATCCCGCCGTGGCTCTATTCCAGGTCTACGTCTGCCTCAGGTGTTATGGATGGCAAAGTGAACAGTCTGACGAAACGTGTAGTTTAGAACTACTCAAGAATTGGGTATGTAATAGAGTTCAAGTCGGGTAAAGTGGGCGGTATTGGATGACAGACAGAACTTTATGCTATTGTTTAACTTCAGCGTATGGTCGAACTGAAATTGCCAGATTTGTTTACCTAGATTACGTAGGTTATGCATAATCAAGAGTGACCCAAGCCCGCAGCATCCTGGCGCGGCTAATTTTATGAGATAGTGTGCAGAAAAGACAGCTCGAAGGAGAATAAAGAATGAAGACAAATAAAAGAGAGGACCGAGGGGCTTCGCTGGCTGAATCCCAACGTGCGGTCCCAGTAAGGAGAACCTTTGCCCAAGAC
>DFBC01000063.1 GCA_002367235.1 Cellvibrionales bacterium UBA3090 | reverse complement strand
GGCAATTCTTTTTCATTGTTACTGGTGATGATCACAATGGGGCGCTGCTTGGCAACAACGCGCTCGCCGGTTTCATAAACATGGAACTCCATTTTGTCGAGCTCGAGCAGCAAGTCATTGGGGAATTCAATATCGGCTTTATCAATTTCATCAATCAGCAAGACCACTTGCTCATCGGCAGTGAAGGCCTCCCAAAGCTTACCTTTTCTGATGTAGTTGTTGATGTCGTGAACGTCATCGTTACCCAACTGGGAATCGCGCAGGCGGGAAACCGCATCGTAGTCGTACAAACCCTGCTGGGCTTTAGTCGTTGACTTAACGTGCCAGGCGATTAGTGGCATACCGAGGGCGCTCGCCACCTCTTCTGCCAGCATGGTTTTACCCGTGCCTGGCTCGCCCTTGATCAGTAACGGACGCTCTAATGTGACGGCTGCGTTTACTGCCATCTGAAGATCACTGGTTGCTACGTAGCGCTCTGTCCCGGTAAATTGCATTGCATTCCCCCTAATTAAAAATGATGTGTTCGTAGAATTAGTTGTAGTTTTAAACTTGTAAACGAAGCCCGACATTCTAGCGGCTCCACTGCATTGACGCCATCCCCCTATAGAGAGCGTGCAACTTGGCCAACTATCCACCCCAGCACCAACCGCTATTACCGACAAATTATCACTGCTAACATGCAGGCACTTTGCCTATTAGCCCAACTCTTCGAGCCCAGCTATTTAAAACCAATACTTCGGATCACATAATGCCTCCCACGCCCTTCTATAACCCCAAAACAGACACCGCCTTTTTCGGCCACCCGAAAGGCTTATACGTCTGCTTTATGACCGAAATGTGGGAGCGTTTTTCCTACTACGGCATGCGTGCCCTGCTGATTTTTTATCTCACCCAGCACTTCCTGTTTAGCGATGAAAAGGCCTACCTTATTTACGGCGCCTACTCGGCACTGGTCTATGTCACACCAGTAATTGGCGGTGTGCTGGCAGACCGTTATTTAGGCTCCCGTAAAGCTGTAACTTTTGGCGCTATGCTATTGGTTTTTGGTCATTTAGGTATGGCGGTTGAGGGGCCTGTCACTGTCAACTCTGCCAACGAAATCAGCCGCGACCCCTTCTATCTGCAAATATTTTATCTCTCCCTGGCCTTTATTATCTGCGGTGTCGGCTTTCTCAAGGCCAACATCTCCACCGTGGTTGGTGCCCTGTATAGCCAGGATGACCCGCGCCGTGACAGCGGCTTTACCCTGTTTTATATGGGCATCAATATCGGTGCATTTTCGTCCTCCCTGCTCTGCGGCTGGCTCGGCCAAACCTACGGCTGGAAGTACGGCTTTGGGCTAGCGGGTATCGGTATGCTGCTCGGTCTCGCGGTCTTTCTCAGAGGCCAGCAACACCTACAGGGCAAGGCTGAACCACCAACCACAGCGCTGCTCACCACGCCATTTTTTGGCGGGCTGACTCGCGAACAATTCATTTACCTCGGCGGCTTCGGCGGCGTCTTCGCCATCTGGCAACTGGTGCAATATCAAGCACTCGTTGGCCAGGCCTTAAGCGGCTTTGGCGGCCTAATGCTACTGGTCATCCTCACCTATGCTTTTCTCAGATGCGACCCCGTGGAGCGCCACCGTCTGTTTGTCGCCGCGACTCTCATCCTTTTTTCAGTGCTTTTCTGGGCCTTATTTGAACAGGCGGGTTCGTCCTTAAATTTATTTGCCGACCGCAGTGTTGATCGGGTTCTGTTCGGCTACGAACTACCCGCATCGGTGTTTCAATCCTTCAACGCCTTTTTTATCTTCCTGCTGGCCCCGGTGTTTTCCATTCTCTGGACACGCCTTGCCGCCCAGGGGCGCGAACCCTCAACACCGGTCAAGTTCGCCCTCGCCCTGTTTCAGGTCGGTCTCGGGTTTCTAGTGCTGGTCTTCGGCGCCCAGCTGGCCAGTGAGGATCAGGGCGTCGGCATGATATGGCTAGTGTTGATTTACCTCCTCCACACCACTGGCGAGCTCTGCCTGTCACCGGTTGGCCTGTCAATGATTACCAAACTCAGCGTGCCGCGCATTGTCGGCATGATGATGGGCGTGTGGTTTCTCGCCTCTGCCGGCGCCAACTTTATCGCCAGTAAAATAGCCCAGTTGACGAGCAGCAGAACCGTTGACGGAGAAGTGCTGGATCAGGCGAGCGCCTTAGTGAAAACAATGGACGTGTACAGCAATGTCGGCTGGTTTGCGGTGGGTATTGCCGTCTTTTTATTAGTACTATCGCCGCTATTGCGTAAAGGCATGCACGGGGTCAATTAATAGGCGAGATTGTAGCTGAGGTTGTAGGTGACGCATTAAGAGCGAACCAAACCCTCTTCCTGCTCGTCGTTATCATCGTCACTCGCAAGATCAACGCCCTTCTTTTCGGCTCGGGTTTTAAGCAACTGCCAAACACACAGGTTCAAGGCGTAAAGCACGGCAAAGCTAAAACCAATGGGGATTAGCACGCGACGCACACCATGCTCCATGGTTGGCTTAATCAATTCAAAGGCCGCTGTCGCCCAGGCGGGCGCGAGATAAGTCATACCCTCATAG
>DFBC01000043.1 GCA_002367235.1 Cellvibrionales bacterium UBA3090 | reverse complement strand
GCAAAGGCAACCGTTGCACCGAGTAATACTGGCCAGGGGCGGTGTTTGGCCGCCAGTGTCATGCAAACCAGCTGGCTTTTATCTCCAAACTCAGCCAGAAATATCAGAATGAAAGACGCGCCAGAAACAGACAGTAATTCAGTTAAGGGTGGTAGGTGTGGTGCCATTAGTAATGCTCAATAACGTTACGAGGTGATCGTACAATTTTTATCCGGGCTTATAAATATCAACCATCAACAACGGATGTTGAGGGGGCTGTTTCTTCCGATTGTATTTTTAGTAGGTTTTGTAGCGCAGCCATGTCCATTGGGCGGTTAAAAAAGTAGCCCTGTGCCATATCACACCCCATGGCAGTTAAATATGCAGCTTGCTCTTTTGTTTCAATGCCCTCTGCTACAACAGTAAGGCCAAGTTTGTGCCCCACACTAATAATGACATCGGTGATAACCGCATTGTCAGCGCGGGTGGTTATGTCCTGTATAAATTCCCGGTCAATTTTCAGGATGTCCACCGGCAAGTTTTTTAATTGACTGAGTGATGAGTAGCCAGTGCCGAAGTCATCAATCGCAATTGTCACACCCAGCATTTTTATTTTATTAAGAATTTCTATGGCTTGTTCCATCTTTTCCATTAAAGCTGTTTCTGTAATTTCCAGTTCCAGTCTATGGGGTTCAATGCCGCTGTCTGTTAAGGCGAACTGAATCGTCTGCAAAAGATTTGGGTCGGCCAGTTGGCGGGTTGACAGATTGACAGATAAAGTTAATTCCGGACGATTCAATTGATCCAGTTGGCGGCAGGCTTGTTTGAGTACCCAGGCGCCCAAGGGAAGGATAAGTCCAGAATCTTCAGCTTGTTGAATAAAGCCCCCGGGGTAAAGCAACCCTTTGTCTGGATGGTGCCAGCGAACCAGCGCTTCAATGCCGGATATCTCCCCTGTGAAGAGGCAGATTTGTGGCTGAAAATGTAGGGTGAATTCATTGCGCTCAAGCGCTTGCCGGAGGTCTTGTTCAAGCACTATTTGCTCAAGCATGTCCGCGTTAAGGGCCGGTGAGAAAAATTGGTAGCAGTCCCGGTTCTTTTCTTTGGCACTGTACATCGCAAGATCAGCATTTTTTAGCAGTTCAGTGGCATCGAGCCCATCACCGGGTGCCAGGGTAATCCCGATACTGATGGTTATCCGGACCTCGTGTTCGCCGAGCTTTACTGGTGGCCGAATAGCCTCTTTTATTTTCTCTGCAACACGGGCGGCGTTTGTGCTGGTGTTTATGTCGGGCAAAATAATGCAGAACTCATCGCCACCTAATCGTGCAACCGTATCTGATTTTCGCAGGGCATTGGACAGTCTTAGGCCTACAATTTTGAGCAGTTCGTCGCCTGCTTCGTGTCCAAGGGTATCGTTAATGCGCTTGAACTCATCGATGTCCAGATAGAGTAATGCAAATTGATTACCATCGCGTTGAATTCTGGTAACCATTCGCTTTAGCAGGTCGTTAAAAAGTCGACGATTACATAGGTCTGTCAGAGGATCGTAGAATGCAAGTTTATTAAGCTCCTCGGTCTTCTTGATGACGAGTCGTTTTAGGATTAAAGGTTGCTTGAGCAGGACATAGCTGAAGTAAGCCATGAGCGCACTGATGGATAATGCGAGCAATACTTGAATGGTAATGGCCACTTGTTGACCGGTTTGAACCACTGGCTTCATGGATAAGAGCCATTCGCCATTAGGGACTTTTATGGCCTGTTTAATCATGGAGCTCAATGGTTCTGTGTTCCTGTGGCTCTCACTAAGGTCATAATTGCTCTTTGAATAGTTATCATTGAAAGATAATTGGTAGTAATACCCCTTGTCTTTGAGCTGATCTAAACCCGTTGTGGTCAATAGGTCATTCAGATAAATAACTACGGAAGCAAACCCCCAGAACTGTTCGGCATTATCTTCTCCTTTTAGAAATACCGGGTTCCGGCCAACAATGGCCATGCCACCCTGTATAAGCTCAAAAGGCCCTGACAAAGTAAGTTGCTTGGAGGAAAGAGCCAGCTTTGCATCTTCCTTGTGTTTGTCGTCTACAAGGAGGTTGTGCCCCAGCGCCTTCTCATGCCCCTTAAGGGGATATATGTTGCTGATAATTCCATTGGGGGCCAATTGAAGATTAGTAATACCACCTAGCGACTCAATGATATTGGCTGCGTAATTATCAAAATGAGTCATCTCCTCGGGGTTAATTTCAAGCAGGGATTTCAAAAAATAGGTGGCTGACAGCGTGCGGGAAAGATGTCGTTCGATGGTGGCGGCTTGGGCCGCGACAATATCCGAGATGAGGTGGCGTTGTTCGTTCTCTCGCAAGTTGTGGTAATTGTTGATAATCAGAAGGCCAATGAGAAGTGATACTGAAAAGATAAAAAATGGTATAACGCAAAGTTTGGTGGCTTTCTTCATGATTACTATCGAGCCTGAAGCAAGAAAATTAAAGATTAAAGGGGCTGCTCCATCTACCCGATGCTGTTTGCTCTTTTCCAGAGCGGGCAAAATATAACATAGTTAATAATTGGATGGTCAGTTTGAGTTTTCATTTTGATGAGCCGTTCGCGCAGGTTTGAAATTTATTCAGTTTCAAATAGAGCGAATTTCGAGATGTGCTGCTAACCAAGATAACGGCTTGAGGTGTTAAGATGACCAGACAAGAGCACCGCCCTTGCCAACATAAAAAGGTATTACTTTGAAACAGAGAAGACGCCACATAAAACCCAAGCGTAAACTGGTTGAGCGCTCCCTTGAATTTGCCATCGAAAATATGGATTCATTAGGGCAGGGTGTGGCAAAGATTGATAACAAGCCTTGTTTTATTCCTAAAACATTACCGGGTGAGGCGGGGAGTGCAAACCTAACGAAAGCCAGTAAAGGCGTAATGTTTGCGAGACTGGATGTCTTGGACATTAGTGCTGAAAATCGGCAAGAACCGGAGTGTAAGCATTTTTCCAGCTGTCCTGGTTGTCATTATTTGCACACGGATTACCAAAGCGAGTTGCGCTATAAACAGCAGGCACTGCAGAACCACCTGAAGCGGCTTACCGCCCCTCTTCCGGAAGTTAAACTACTGCCTGCTGAACAGCGTCTTGGTTATCGTAATCGAATCCAATTGCACTACCGGCATAAGTATATCGGCATGATTGATGGTGTGACCAACAACGTAGTCGAAATCCCTGAGTGTCAGGCCATAGACGATCGTTTGAGGGTGGCATTTGATCAACTCTATAGCGATAAAAGCTGGGTTAAGGAGCACGAGGGTGATGGACATTGTGAGCTTTACCTGAGTGATGACGGCGTTGGTGTTGAATGGAACAAGCCCTATGCCCACGGTGGATTTAGTCAAGTTAATGAGGCAATGAATGAAGTCCTCAAGACGGCAGTACTTGATGAGCTTAAGGGTGAAGAATGCAAAACCTTGTTAGATTTATTTTCTGGCGAGGGGAATTTGTCAGACCTTGTGGTTCGAGATAGCGACGAAATAGACCGGGTGATGGTGGATTATGCACCAGAAAGAGTTAAGCAAGAGGCCCTAAGTTTTATCCATTTGGATTTGTTCTCAGAGACGGCTTTGCGCACCTTTAAAGCACGCTGTGAGCACAAGCAGTTTGATGTGGTTTTAGTTGATCCCCCACGGAAAGGCTTTGCTGATTTAGCACTTTGGGTAAAGGCGATGAAGCCCAAAAAACTGATCTATGTTAGCTGCAATGCTGCAACGATGGTAAGAGATCTGCAGCAGTTGACGGGTAAGTACGCTATAGAGACGGTTAGCCTGATAG
Organism: Cellvibrionales bacterium UBA3090; assembly: GCA_002367235.1. Taxonomy (GTDB): domain Bacteria; phylum Pseudomonadota; class Gammaproteobacteria; order Pseudomonadales; family Porticoccaceae; genus Porticoccus. The sequence continues at coordinate 6,878 of DFBC01000043.1, read as the reverse complement.
ACCTGTTCCCCGGTACCTACCATTACGAGACATTGGTCTCGGTGAGCTTTAAGTAACCTGCGGGATGAAATGCTGTGATTGCCCGGCAGGAAGCGCAACTGCACTTGCAGTAATGTAATCGGTCACTTAAGTTCTTGCTGTGGGTGTTTATAGGTATTCAACGTGAATGGTGACATAACGATCCTTTCCAAACGATTTGGGCAGTTAATGCTTGCCCACCAGTTAACGGTGACCTGTGCAGAGTCCTGTACAGGGGGAGGCATTGCCAGTGCGATTACTGATACCCCGGGGAGTTCGCAGTGGTTTCATGCCGGTTTTGTGACGTACTCTAACGATGCAAAAGAGCGATATCTGGACGTTTTTCCCGAGACATTAAGTACTCAGGGGGCTGTTAGTGAGGCTGTTGTAGAGCAGATGGCGAAAGGCGCACTGAAAAACACAAGTGCTGACCTTGCCGTAGCGGTAAGTGGTATAGCCGGGCCTGATGGCGGCACTGCGGATAAGCCAGTGGGTACAGTATGGTTTTGCTGGTGTACAAGAGGTAAACAAGTCAATCGTAGTAGGACGATAACGCGTTGTGTTCAGTTAAAAGGGAACCGGTTGGCAATACGCAAGGCTGCTGTAGAGGTGGCGCTCAAGGGATTGATTGAGCAGGTTGAAAATTATATTACTGTATAGCTATACAGTATAAAAAAATTAAGTTAAGCTTTGTAAAATCAAGCGGAATAACGAACCGCTGGCAATTCAGAAAATCAGCACAAAAGTTAAGAGGCATCAATAATGGATCCTAATAAAGAGAAGGCCCTTCAGGCTGCGCTTGGTCAAATTGAGCGTCAATTTGGTAAGGGAACTGTCATGCGCATGGGTGACAGGGAACATATAGTGATGCCATCCATCTCAACGGGTTCGCTGGGTTTGGACGTTGCTCTAGGTATTGGCGGCTTGCCAAAAGGACGAGTTGTCGAAATTTATGGTCCCGAGTCCTCCGGTAAAACAACGTTGACACTTCAGGTTATTGCTGAAGCTCAAAAGGCTGGCGGCACTTGTGCTTTTGTTGATGCCGAGCATGCGCTGGACCCCATCTATGCAGAAAAATTAGGTGTCAATGTTGACGATTTGATGGTTTCTCAGCCTGATACGGGTGAGCAGGCGTTGGAGGTGACCGATATGTTAGTGCGCTCTGGTGCCATTGATGTGTTAGTCGTAGATTCTGTTGCCGCACTGACGCCCAGGGCTGAAATTGAAGGTGAAATGGGCGATCATCATGTGGGTTTACAGGCCAGATTGATGTCTCAAGCCCTGCGAAAACTGACGGGCAATATCAAGCAAGCCAATTGTCTGGTGATCTTTATTAATCAGATTCGTATGAAGATTGGTGTGATGTTTGGCAACCCGGAAACGACTACGGGTGGTAATGCGTTGAAGTTTTATTCGTCAGTTCGATTGGATATTCGTCGTATTGGCGCGGTGAAAGATGGCGACGAAGTGGTGGGTAATGAAACCCGTGTGAAAGTGGTGAAGAACAAGGTATCCCCGCCATTTAAACAATGTGAGTTCCAGATACTCTATGGGCAGGGTATCAACCACCTGGGTGAAATTGTTGACCTGGGCGTGAAATGTGGGTTTGTTGATAAGTCCGGTGCTTGGTATGCCTATAATGGCAATAAGATTGGTCAGGGGAAGGCTAATGCTTGTGAGTACCTCAGAGAAAATCCTGCTATCGCGGATGAAATCGAACAAAAGATTCGTACGGAGCTAATGCCGGCACCCAAAAAGAGAGAGGTTGCAGGTAGTGACACGTCGAGCCGGGACGAGATCGAGGCCTTGAAAGGCTAACGAGTCCCGCGGGGTCAAGCATTCTATAAAAGCCGTATTTCATAAGGAATACGGCTTTTTTGTATCCAAGTATTTCCAGCGCTTGAGTTGTCCACGTGTTTTAATTAATCAGGTAAACACGAGAATTGTCGATGTCGGAATTGGTGGGTTACAAAAGTATTCTGGTTGCACTGGTTTTGACCGGACTGTTTGTGGCGGAGCATTATCTGCCAGCCGTTAACGTACCAAATACTGGAATGCTTCGAGGCCGAATAGTAAAAAACCTTTCGTTGTGGATCATCAATAGCCTAGCTTCTCCCGTCATCATATTGCCGATAACATTTTATGCCGTTCACTATGGTGTAAGTTATGGGATAGGTTGGCGGAGTGACCACCAGGAAAACTGGGTGTTTATTTTGTTCGACTTATTAATACTGGATCTCTGGATTTATTGGTGGCACAGAGCTAACCATCGAATAGCCTTTTTGTGGCGTTTCCACCGAGTGCATCATTTAGACCAGTGGCTAGATGTTACATCTTCCGTAAGGTTTCACTTTGGTGAGTTGGTATTATCAGCGCTAGTTAGAGCGGTAGTGATTTCCTGTCTGGGGATACCAATTATATCCGTGATAATTTTTGAAGCGCTGGTGCTGGTGAATACAGGGTTCCATCACTCAAACGTAAAGATACCGAAAAGAATTGAAGAAGTGCTATCCAGAGTGATTGTGACTCCATCGATACATTGGGTTCATCACCATGTTGTTCAGAGCGACACTGATAGCAATTATGGAGCACTGTTCAGTTTCTGGGATCGTTTGTTTGGTAGTCGTTCAAAGAGTCAGCGTACCAGTGATATGGAAATAGGCTTGAAAGGCTGTGCTGATATGAGGTTTCTTGAGTTGGTGACCTCACCTTTCAGAAGGGGTTAGCAAAGCCATATCGCTATGGACAAAGATGTGCAGGGTGTGGGCACTAAGCTGATATAGCACGGTCAAAATGGACAATATATAGCAGTAATATGTGGTTTTATTATAGTTGTGTTGTGTGAGTGGTTAACATAGTTAGGCAAGAAAGGCAGTGGATATGGACAATTACCAAGAGCTTATAAGTATTATCGCGCTTACGATGGGCGTAGGCTGGGCAAGTGGTATTAATTTATATGCGGCAGTATTGGTGCTTGGGCTTGCCGGCGCGACGGGAAATATAAATTTACCTCCTGAATTGGCAGTGGTGCAGCATCCAATGGTCATCATGGCCGCTGGTGTGATGTATTTTGTTGAATTTGTTGCCGACAAAGTGCCGGGTGTCGATACAGGATGGGATGCGTTACATACGTTTATCCGAATACCTGCTGGAGCTATGTTGGCGGCTGGTGCCGTAGGCGATGTAACGCCGGCACTGGAAATAGCCGCAGGGTTAATGGGCGGCACTATGGCTGGCGCGAGCCATTTAACTAAATTCTCTACTAGAGCTCTTATTAACACTTCGCCTGAGCCTCTTTCTAACTGGGTCGCATCTATTTCCGAAGATGTGTTAGTGCTTGGCGGCATGTGGGCGATGTTTAACCATCCTTGGTTGTTTGTTGGTTTAATGATCCTGTTTATATTGCTGGTGATATGGCTATTGCCCAAACTCTGGCGGTTGTTAAAAGTGATCTTTTCCAAGCTGGGTGAGTGGTTGGGCATTGTAGATAAAAAGCCTGAGTCCGTGGCAACGGTACCCGTTAACCCCATTGAGAAATAGAGTCGTTCCAGGTGAAAACCGAGAATAATAAATACCCTGTGGGTCAGCAGGATCCAAAGATTGCTATACGGTACCGCGCTATGGCTTTACTGGCTCGCAGGGAACATTCTGGTCTCGAACTACACCGGAAATTGTCAGACAAGTTTCCCGAGTACTGTGATCTGTTGGAAGCAATTATAGCGACATTGCAACAGGATAACCTTCAGTCTGACGAGCGTTTTGCCGAGGCATTTGTGGCATCTCGAATACGAAGGGGGCAGGGGCCACAGCGTATTCGTAGGGAGCTTCAGCAAAGAGGGGTTGAAACATCTCTGGCCGAACGGGCTGTAAGGGATGCCGGGATTGATTGGTTCAGTCTGGCGACAGAGGTGTTGGTGAAAAAGTACGGAGATACACCTTGCTTCGACTTTAAAGAGCGCGCAAAGCGTAGCAAGTTTCTCCAGTACCGAGGATTTAATACCGAGCAGATTGGGAGCTGTTTTGGCGATGACTAACTATTTGTCGTCAATCTATATGGGTCGAGACTTGAGAGCATTAGTTCTAGGTAAAACTATCTGAGGTATAGGTTAAGTCAGAGACCAGCAATGATGCATATACCAACTTATCTGTCTTGATTAAGGAACAGAAGAACAACAACGCAATCTAAACAGGCACAGATTCATTTAGGAACTATTCCGTTGAAGCGAGTGAGTGTTTATTTTGTAATTTTTCTGGTGCTGGGTTGGTTCCTTCAGGTGCCTTTACTCTATGCTGCGGATTCAGTTTCTGACAATGAGCCTCTGGACGGAAGTGGTGATATTAGCGAAGTTGTCGATCCTACGGATTGGGGTATCTACAATGGTTGTATTAGTAACAACCGTATTCGTGCTATTAAGGTGATGGGTGTCAATGCTGCGATCATCGAACTTGTGGATGGTAAAAAGGTGGTTATGCAATTTATGGGGCGGTGCAGGGGAATTAGGCAGTATGGCTTTGTTTATACCACCAAAAACAATCTTCTTTGCATGAAAAACCACTCGGTGCGAGTGATGGAGACGGGAGTCCACTGCGAGGTAGAGTCTCTGAAGCCCTATCTTGGGGCTGGGTCGCCAAGTGTTGATGGCGAGAAATGAAGTCTGTGACTATATGGGGTGGGGTTTGTATCGTTATCTAATTATTGGGATCATTTGGTTAATTTCCTCAGGTGCCGCTGCGCTTGAGTTAACCGGGGTGCTGACTCAGGGGGGGCTGTTAATTGGGCGGGTGGCTCCAGACACAGAAGTTGAGCTGATGCAGCGTTCGGTTAGGGTTGGAAAGGATGGCCTGTTTGTGTTTGGTTTGGGTCGCGATACGCCCCCGAGCATTGAGCTAGTCACTAGAAATAGCCATGGTGAAACTGAGTCTCATCGGTTGGCGGTAACTCAGCGCGAATACAATGAGCAGCGGGTTAATGGGGTTCCCCAAAAAACGGTAACGCCGCCGCCAGAAGTTCTGGAGCGTATACGCCGTGAGGCTGTCTTGGTTAAAAATGCCAGGGGCGATGACAGTCGGAGTTTAGATTTCCTTTCAGGCTTCGCTATGCCGTTAGAAGGGCCTATTACCGGTGTTTATGGCAGCCGCAGAGTATATAACGGTAAACCGGGTAGGCCACATTTTGGCTTGGATATTGCCGCACCTACTGGTACCGAAGTCTATGCGCCAGCACCTGGCGTGGTGAAGCTGGTTCACGATGATATGTTTTACTCTGGCGGTACTCTGATTGTCGATCATGGTCATGGTGTCAGTTCATCATTTATCCACCTCAGTGAAGTAATCGCGGAGCCTGGCCAGCGGGTCGAAGCTGGAGACCTGATTGCCCGCGTTGGTTCAACGGGTCGGGCGACGGGGCCTCATTTGGACTGGCGTATCAATTGGTTTGACGTCAGGTTAGACCCTGCATTGGTGTTAGAGAGTTTCCCTTCAGTAACTGGCGCGTTAGGTTTATCAGCTAACTCTCCTGACCTTAAAAGCCGATAATAAATAGGCGTAAGACAAAAATCTGGGCTAAAACCTCGAGGTACACGGCCAAACGTGGTTTTAGCACCTCCTTTCCCTTAAACTTGCGCCTTTGGAATCTCCTCGATTAGGAGGCGTGATGATTGATAAGAAGTTACTGAGTATTTTGGTGTGTCCGGTTAGTAAGGCACCACTGGAGTACGATGCAGAAAAAGACGAGCTTGTGTGTCGAGCCAGTGGGTTGGCCTATCCGATTCGTGATGGTATTCCCGTGATGCTGGAAAGTGAGGCGCGCCAGTTAACCACTGATGAAAAGCTCGGAGATGATCATTAATTAGTCATTGGTCAAGAGTCAGATTATGTCAGAAGAAACTCTATTTACTAAAATTATCAATGGCGATATTCCTGCCGAGATTGTCTACGAGGATGAATATTGCTTCGCAATCAGAGATATTGCACCGAAAGCGCCGACCCATTTATTGGTGATCCCTCGCAAACCAATCCCAAGATTGGTAGATGCCTCGCCAGAGGATAAAGCATTACTGGGGCACATAATGCTTGCTGTGGGTGAGATTGCTAAACAAGCCGGTGTTGATGAGGCGTTTCGGGTGATCATCAATAATGGTGCTGGTGTTGGTCAGACAGTATTCCATCTACACCTGCATATTCTTGGCAATAAAAAATACTCGGAAGATAGTTTAGGTTTCTGATTGGTCATTCATTGGGTCGACATTTGATCACCGGAATGAAATTTTAAAGTGAGGCTTGTATCCAAGCCGTGGAAGTTGATTGTTTATGAAAAGTGCTGAAATACGCGATGCATTTCTGAAATATTTTGAAGGGCAGGAACACACCATAGTGGCGAGTAGTAGCCTAGTGCCGGGTAATGATCCGACGCTGTTATTTACCAATGCCGGTATGGTCCAGTTCAAGGATGTATTTCTGGGTAGTGAAAAGCGGAACTACAAACGGGCCACTTCATCTCAGCGTTGCGTCCGTGCCGGTGGTAAGCACAATGATCTGGAGAATGTTGGCTACACGGCACGTCACCACACTTTTTTTGAAATGCTTGGCAACTTTAGTTTTGGTGATTATTTTAAGCGCGATGCTATTAGGTATGCCTGGCAGTTCCTGACAGAAGTGCTAGGGCTTCCCGAAGAGCGTCTTTGGGTGACCGTTCATGTGTCAGATGATGAGGCGGCAGATATCTGGTTAAAAGAGTTGGGCGTCAGCGCGGAACGTTTTTCCAGGCTGGATGAGGACAACTTTTGGCAAATGGGTGATACCGGCCCCTGCGGCCCTTGTTCCGAAATATTCTATGACCATGGTGAAGATGTACCGGGAGG
>DFBC01000104.1:2451-5166 GCA_002367235.1 Cellvibrionales bacterium UBA3090 | reverse complement strand
CTACCAGGCGGCTTCCGGTGCCGGCGCCAAGAATATGCGCGAGCTGATTGCTCAGATGGGTGTCATTGAGCAGTCTGTTGCCGCTGAACTGGCTGACCCGGCTTCGGCGATTCTGGAAATTGACCGAAAAGTCGCTAGTACTATGCGCGATGGTGGTTTCCCCATAGATAACTTTGGTGCGCCTTTGGCGGGTAGCCTATTGCCTTGGATTGATGTTCAGCTGGAAAATGGCCAGAGCAAGGAAGAATGGAAAGGCCAGGCTGAGACTAACAAAATTCTTGGGCGTTCTGGCAATTCACTGATTCCTGTGGATGGCCTTTGCGTTCGCATTGGCGCTATGCGTTGTCATAGTCAGGCGATAACCATGAAATTAACCAAAAATGCCCCCATTGATGAGATCGAAGGGATTTTGGCAGCAGCCAATGATTGGGTAAATGTCGTACCTAACGACCGCGCTGCCAGTTTGCAGCAGCTTACTCCAGCAGCGGTGACCGGACATCTACACGTACCAGTAGGTCGGCTGAGAAAGATGAATATGGGCGATGATTATCTGTCCGCATTCACCGTGGGAGATCAGTTGCTGTGGGGTGCGGCAGAACCTCTCCGCCGGATGCTAAGAATATTATTGGAGGCATAAGCCGTACTTTGCCAGATTGCGGGGTTCGTTATGTCGAGTCGCTTTGCTGGGTCGTTTTGTGTCGTAGGTCATAAATCGGCAGTTTCAATAGCCTGTTACCGGTAGATTTATCAATATTTTCCGTTAACAGCAGTTGAACAATTTTAGTTAGTCATAAATACTTAGGGTGTTACATCAAATACTGGGGCGTTAGGCTTATTTTCTTATGCATGCTATATGCAATGTAAGGCCGTTCCACATAAAGCAACACAGGGAATAAACTATGAAGTTGCGCAATTTGGCCTTGACAGCTGGTTTGTTGGGTACGTTTTTTACTAGCTCAGTTTTTGCTTTGGGGTTGGGCGAGGTAAAGCTTAACTCCTCATTGAATGAGCCTCTTGATCTTGAGGTTGAACTGCTCAATATCGGCGATATGACTGAACTTGAGATGCTGGTAGGCCTTGGTTCAAGAAAAGATTTTGAGCAGGCCGGTGTTGAAAGATTGTACTTGCTCACTGATTTGCGCTTCGATGTGGATTTATCTACACCGGGTAAGCCCGTTATCCGGGTTTCATCCCGCAAACCTATCCGTGAGCCATATTTGGATTTTCTGGTGGAAGTTCAGTGGCCTGCTGGTCGCTTGTTGCGGGAGTACACGTTGCTTCTTGATATGCCACTCTATGCAACGGAGTCACCTTCTGCAAAAAAGATTGAGGCTGCGAGTCAAAGCTCGCAGCCTAAGGTTGCGCCCAGCAAGCGGGTAAATACCCCTGGCAAAACTAGAACTACACCACCTGGTATTTCGTCTTTGGGCGCGGGTGATGGCGAGTATCGGGTTAACTCAGGTGATACGGTTTGGGGCATTGCCCAAAAGATCAAGCCCAACGATGCGTCTATGCAGCAAACTATGGCGGCCATTAAACAGTTTAACGGCCACGCGTTCATCAATGACAATATTAACCTGCTTAAAAAAGGTGCAATTATTCGGTTGCCTGAAGGGAGTGATATTGCAAATTTGAGTGATTCGGTTGTCGATGCCTCCATTGACTCCATGCTTGCAGAAGACCAAGCGTCTGCACCGCTGTTAGACACGTCGGTAGCGGATGATCAAGCACCCGCTATGGAGCAGGCGTCTGGTGGTGGGCAGTTAAAACTCGCTGCTCTGGATCAGAGTGAAGCCTTAACGGTTAGCGGGACTAATAGTGCCACCTCGGCTGGAGAGGACGCTGTAAGTGATGGATCGCAGAATAATATTTCTGTTGTTCAGGAAGAACTCGATAAAACCCAGCGTGAAAATACTGAGTTGCAGGCTCGTATAGCAAATCTTGAAGAGCAGGTTGCCACGATGAGTCGTCTTGTGGAAATTAAAGATGATTCCCTTCGCGCTGCACAGGTAGGCATGCCGCCTGAAGCCGAGCCAAAGGCTGCGACTCCAGAAGCGTCAGTAATTCCTGCTAGTGACACAGCGCTTAACAGCGAGAGTCCAGAGGGTGAGATTAACGACAGTGGTTTCGACCTGTCGGCCTGGATGGATCTGCTGCTTTACCCACTGATTGCGCTGTTGGCTTTTTTACTGGCTATCGTACTGTTCTTTAAAAATCGTAAGCAGGACGATGAAGAGGTAGATGAACTTTCACTCCAGAGTTTGGTAAACGTTCAGGAGCCGGAAAAAGTAGAATCTGTTAGTGACGATGACACCTTTACGGAAAAAGAAATAGAAGCCCTTGCTGAAGAATCTGTACCTGAGTTTAATGAGCAGGAGTTGAAAGAATTTGAAGGGTTGGAGCTAACCGAGGGTGAAGATGTTGACCCGGAAGGTGAGGCCGATATCTATATCTCCCTGGGTAATTACAAACAGGCGGAAGGGGTGCTACTCAGTGCTATTGAAGAAGATTCGAGCAACACTGCCTTGCGATTGAAGTTGCTGGAAGTTTATGTCAATGCGAATGAGCTAGAAAAATTTGATGCGCAGCGCACTGAATTGGCAGAACTTAATGATCCGGGGGCCGACGCAAAAGCCCTCGACTTACGGTCTGAACTTACCCCAGAACAATCGGTAGATGAAACTGAAGCAGAAACGGAAGTAGCAGAAGCAGAAG
>DFBC01000104.1:1244-2308 GCA_002367235.1 Cellvibrionales bacterium UBA3090 | reverse complement strand
GATGCTGAGATGGATGATCTCGAGATCGATGAGGATGAGCTCAAAGCTCAGATAGAGGAAAACGACCAACTGGAAGAGCCTGTTGGTGTCACTGAAGAAGCGGATGATTCAAGTGAAAGTGCTCTGGAAGCGGTCTTGGAAGATGACTCAATAGACAGTTTAGACAGCGATCTAGATAGCGATCTAAACTTTTTAGAGGGTGCAGATGAGTGCAGTACTAAACTCGATTTAGCTGAGGCTTATCTTGCCATGGGCGATATTGATGGTGCCCGCGACATTCTCGACGAGGTTATTGCTGATGGCGATGACTCTCAGAAGGATAAAGCTCGTCAACTACTTGAGGGTGTTGCCTGACTTTTACAACTTCCAGTTCTCCCTGGACATATTTGGCCAATGGCTTAGTGCCGGAAGGTCAGAATTTGCCAAGTGGGATTGCCCGTATAGCTGCTGCCGTCGAATACGACGGCAGTTCTTTTTGTGGGTGGCAGCGACAAACTCATAGTCCCAGTGTTCAGGCGGAGATTGAAGCGGCGCTATCTGTTGTCGCTAATCAGCCCATTACCGTTGCCTGTGCAGGAAGAACCGATACTGGCGTTCACGGCACTAATCAGATTATTCATTTTGATAGTTCGGCAGAGCGATCCGCGCGGAATTGGTTGTTGGGCGCGAATGCTAATTTACCTTTTGGTGTGCGCTTGCACTGGGTTTCTGAAATGCCCGCGCAGTTTCACGCCCGATTCAGTGCAACTGCCAGAACCTATCGCTACCTGATTGCCAATCAGGCACAGCGTCCTGCAATATTCCACCGTTGGTTGACTTGGGAAAAAGGTCCGCTGGATCATTCCCGGATGCACGAAGCGGCTCAACACCTTCTGGGTGAACAGGATTTCAGCTCGTTTCGTGCGGCGGGTTGTCAATCGCGCTCGCCTAACAGAAACGTTCATGCGATACGAGTATGGCGACAAGGTGAGTTGGTCGTGGTTGAGATTACTGCCAATGCCTTCCTGCATCACATGGTGAGGAATATCGTTGGTAGTTTAATTGAGGTTGGCCGTCAGGCTCAG
>DFBC01000104.1:860-1118 GCA_002367235.1 Cellvibrionales bacterium UBA3090 | reverse complement strand
GGGCCTCAATTTATAAGCTCAGATTGATTATTGGTAAGCGGTGGGGAATAACTGATAGGGAATAGGCGGGCTGATCCCTTTTTGCTACAATCCGCGCCTTGCTATTGGACGCTATTGTGAATGAGCCTACCGTCAACAGAGCCCTTTGTGAATAGAACCCGAGTTAAGATCTGTGGAATTACCCGAGTCGAAGATGCCCGCGTGGCAGTTGCTTCGGGTGCTGATGCTATAGGCCTGGTTTTTTACCCAAAAAGCCCT
>DFBC01000104.1:0-712 GCA_002367235.1 Cellvibrionales bacterium UBA3090 | reverse complement strand
TGCAGTTTCATGGCGATGAGGATGAAGCCTTTTGCGCTCAATTCAAAAGGCCTTATATCAAGGCGATACGTATGTCCCCTGGCCTCGATGTGCAACAGGTGATTGACAGCTATCCCTCTGCACGAGGCTTTTTGTTCGATGCATGGAATAAAGACAAATACGGTGGCACGGGTGAAACCTTTGAATGGCAACGATTAGCTGGGCTTGATGGTATAGATTTTATTCTTGCCGGCGGATTGAACCCCGGGAATATTGATGAGGCGATAGCTACCGTCAAGCCCTATGCCGTTGATGTTAGTGGTGGCGTTGAGGAATCCCCGGGAATTAAGTCATCACTATTGATTCAGCAATTTATTAATAGATCTAATGGCGCGTAACTGTACGTATAAGTGTCTTTAACAAAAACATCATTCATACATACGTGTTGAGTAATTTTGGAGAAGTTAGTGACAAATAGTTCTGAAAAGACAGGCAGCGCTGAAAAAAAGCAAGCCGTAGATTTTAATCACGTGCCTGATGCTCGTGGTCATTTTGGTCCTTATGGTGGCAGGTTTGTTTCCGAAACCTTAATTTATGCGCTGGATGAGCTAGAGTCTCTCTACCGTCGACTAAAGGACGATCCCGAATTTCAGGCTCAGTTTGATTACGATCTGGCCCACTACGTGGGGCGTCCATCGCCACTTTATTTTGCAGAACGCTGGACTAAGGAAAC
>DFBC01000070.1 GCA_002367235.1 Cellvibrionales bacterium UBA3090 | reverse complement strand
CCACATAGGCACCCAAATAACCCTCGTCTGTTATCTGGTCAGGTGTCAGTGTCACCACGATAGCGTCAAAACTACGACTTTCCAGCAATCTTGTCAGCGTGACCACATCCTTAATATCCCCGGCCACCGCATGAATATCCGGCGGCAATACGGTTGGATGACGACGCATGGCAACGGCCTGCCAGACCGAGTTGAGAGTGGAGCACTCCAGCTGGCGAATAGTGCGAACACCGATATCACCACAACCAATAAATAAAACTTTCATGCACGATTCTTTCAATGAACTTTCCTTTATTGATTTATTTTAGCTATTATTTTCTGCATAGAGGATTTTGCTATGACCTTAACTGAATTACGCTACATCGTCACATTGGCGCAGCAACAACATTTTGGACAAGCGGCCAAACTTTGTCATGTAAGCCAGCCCACGCTGAGCATTGCCGTCAAAAAACTTGAACAAGAACTCGGTGTTGACTTATTTGAGCGCTCAAAAAACAGCGTCCGCCCCACACCCATTGGCGAACAAGTCGTGGCTCAAGCGCAACGCGTGCTAGAAGAGAGCGCCTCTATTAGAGACATCGCATCTGCGGGCAAGGACCAGCTTAAAGCCCCGCTCTACGTAGGCGCCATTTTTACAATCGGCCCCTATTTGTTCCCACATTTTATCCCCGAATTGCAAAAAGCGGTCCCGCAAATGCCGTTGGTCGTGGAAGAGGGCTTCACTGCCACCCTCAGAGAACGGCTTCGCAAAGGCGAATTGGATGTGATTATTGTTGCCTTACCTTTCAATGAACCCGATGTAGTCACCCAGCCCCTTTATTCAGAACCGTTCGTCGTACTTCTGCCCGCAAACCACCCGCTGGCCAAAAAGAAAACGATCTCACCGAGCGACCTTGAATGGGAAAATGTTTTACTGCTGGGAGAGGGGCACTGCTTTGGAGACCAGGTGCGTGAAGCACTACCCAATCTGAACAAACACCATGAAGAGCACCTGGGACAAATCAGCACTCATAGCGAGGGTAGCTCCCTAGAAACACTTCGTCACATGGTGGCATCGGGGCTTGGCATAACCATCCTGCCATTGTCTGCAGCCGTCGGCACAGGTTACCGGGATGGACTACTGGTTACGCGACCTTTTGCCGACCCCGTTCCCTGTCGAACCTCGGCCTTGGCCTGGCGAGCAAGCTTCCCGAGACACAAGGCTATAGATGCGCTACGAAATGCCATCAAACATCACCCACTCCCAAGCTGCCCGACCATAGAATGACCGAAAAAACGCTGGATCAAATACCTGTCACTCAGCTCAAGGGGGTTGGGACCCAGCTTGCTGGAAAGCTGGCCAAGCTTGGCATTAATACCATTCAGGATATTCTGTTTCATCTACCACTCCGATACATGGATAGAACCAGAATCACACCCATAGGCAGCGCACAGCTTAATACCGACGTGGTGATAGAAGGGGAAGTTCGCGGTTGCGACCTGGTATATGGCCGACGTCGCAGCCTCATGTGTCGCCTGCAAGACAACACCGGCATAATCACGCTACGATTTTTTCATTTCAGCAATGCTCAGCGGGAGAACTTGAAAACCGGCAGCCACCTTCGCTGCTTTGGCGAGGTTAAGCATGGCAGCTCCGGACGGGAAATCTACCATCCCGAATACCAATTTCTCGATCAGAATCAGCCACTGCCACTTCAGCAACACCTGACTGCGGTATACCCCGCTTCCGAGGGACTTAGCCAACAGCGCATGCGCACTATCGCCGGCCAGGCAATCACATTAATCAATGAGAATTCCATTACCGAATTGCTCCCGGAAGCATTCCACAAAACTTCTCTCACCGAGGCGTTACTTTTTATCCACCAGCCTCCCCAGTCGGCCTCTCTCGACCTGCTGGCCAATGGTGATCACCCCGCCCAACAGCGTCTCGCTTTTGAAGAGCTTCTGGCACACCACCTTAGTCTGCTCCACCTCCGTAGGACTTTTCAGCAACAACCAGCGCCCGCTCTAAATAAGAATGATGCATTGGAGCAGCAATTTTGCAGCGCCCTTCCATTCCAATTAACCTTGGCGCAACAGCGTGTTAGCCATGAAATACAGCACGACATGGCGAAACCCTTTCCCATGCTGCGCCTAATACAAGGTGACGTGGGCTCGGGAAAAACTATTGTGGCAGCACTCGCGGCACTGCAATGTATTGCCAATGGAAAACAAGCCGCCATCATGGCGCCCACCGAAATTTTGGCAGAACAGCACCGCAACAACTTTGAGATATGGTTCAAACCGCTAGGTGTTCGCGTGGCATGGCTGACGGGAAAAGTTAAAGGCAAGGCCCGAGAAAGGCAATTACAAGCCATCAGTGATGGTTCAGCCCAAATCATTGTAGGTACCCATGCATTATTTCAGGATGAAGTCGCCTTTAATGACTTGGGACTCACCATTGTCGATGAACAACATCGCTTCGGCGTTCATCAACGCCTGGCACTGAAAGAAAAAGGGCTGACACAGGATTACGTTCCTCACCAACTCATCATGACGGCAACACCCATCCCCAGAACACTGGCAATGAGTGCTTATGCCGACTTGGACTGCTCCATAATTGATGAGCTTCCACCGGGCCGCTCCCCCGTCAACACGGTGGTCATTGCCAACCAACGTCGCCAGGAAATCATCGAACACGTGCGTACGGCCTGCGCCAATGGGCGCCAGGCCTACTGGGTATGCACACTCATCGAAGAATCCGATGCACTTGAAGCACAGGCTGCGGAAGCGACGGCAGATGAACTGCACCTGTTATTACCCGAACTTAATATAGGCCTGATTCACGGGCGACTAAAACCCGCCGAAAAAGCCGCCACCATGAACGCCTTCAAAAATGGCGACATTCACCTGCTGGTGGCAACCACGGTCATTGAGGTCGGCGTCGATGTACCCAATGCCAGCCTCATGGTAATAGAGAACCCCGAACGCCTGGGTCTAGCTCAACTTCATCAACTCCGAGGCCGAGTAGGGCGCGGAAAAGAGGAGAGCCACTGTGTACTTCTCTACAGTACACCGCTGTCACAACAGGGGACTGAACGCCTCAAAATCATGCGCCAAACAACGGATGGCTTCAAAATTGCCGAAATGGATCTTAAGTTGCGCGGCCCCGGAGAAGTGCTTGGAACTCGGCAAACGGGTGACATGGAGCTGAGAATTGCAGACCTTCTGCGAGATGCACATCTGCTGCCAGACATTAAAAAATCAGCAGAGGTAATGCTGGCAGAATATCCACTAAAAGCCGACGCGATTATCAATCGATGGCTGGGTGGCAGTGAGCGCTACGGCCAGGTCTGATACCCGTAACTTTTACAGCACTAGCTATCGCGTTAATACATGGATCAAAACAATCTACTGAGTTTTTTTGGTTAATCATCACGAATATGTGACATTTTCGTTACAGCTTCATATACTCGCGGCCTATCACTATAGGAGCCCACACCATGGCTTTTGGTAAGACTATTTTTAATCTTTTCGGTAAATCCCCCATCAGTCCATTGCAGACGCACATGTCGCTGGTGATAGCCTGCGAAGAAAAACTGCCGGATTTTCTTGAGGCCTCCATTGCCAACGACTGGGAAAAAGCCGAAGAAATATTTTCTGCTATATCGAAAAAGGAAGATCAAGCAGATGAAATGAAGCGACAGCTTCGACTTCAACTCCCCAAAAGTCTATTTATGCCTCTCGACCGAGGCGACTTACTAGACCTTCTAAGTCTTCAAGATCGTATTGCTAATCGCACCAAGGATATTGCAGGCCTGATGCTAGGCAGGAAAATGTCTATCCCTGAGCCGCTCCATGAACAAATGCTGGGCTTTGTCGCATCATCAATTGAGGCTGGCAGACAAGCCCTGAAAGCGATCAATGAACTCGATGAACTTCTGGAGGTTGGATTTAGTGGCAAGGAAGTCGACTTTGTCGAAAAAATGATTGGCGAACTGGATCACCTGGAAAACAAAACTGACCAGTTTGAACAGGACATTCGCCATCAGTTGTTTAAGCTGGAGCAGGACCTCCCCCCTATTGATGCGATATTTCTCTATCAAATCATAGACATGATCGGTGAATTAGCCGATTTAGCCGAAGGTGTCGGTGGACGACTACAACTCTTGCTTGCCCGATAACAGGGCTAATAACAATTATTAGGAAATCTGGACATGACCCTATTTGCTGAATACGGCCAAATACTGATCATCCTTGCCTGTGTCTTCGGCCTCTTTATGGCTTGGGGTGTAGGTGCCAACGATGTCGCCAATGCCATGGGTACCTCCGTGGGCTCTAGGGCGCTCACCGTTAAGCAAGCCATCCTCATCGCCATGGTGTTTGAATTTGCCGGCGCCTATTTAGCGGGAGGGGAGGTAACCTCGACCATACGGAAAGGCATCATAGACCCCGGAATTCTGACGGAAGCACCTGAACTCTTGGTGTATGGGATGCTGTCGGCACTGCTCGCCGCTGGCACATGGCTACTCATTGCCAGCATGATGGGTTGGCCGGTATCGACCACCCACTCTATTGTCGGTGCCATTGTTGGTTTTGCCGCTGTGGGAATCTCTCCCGACGCAGTGAACTGGGGGAAAGTTGGCAAAATCGTTGCCAGCTGGGTGGTTTCACCTGTCTTGGCGGGCTCCATATCGTACATGCTCTTTCGCAGCGTTCAGAATCTGATTCTCACTCGACATGACCCCTTTGCACGAGCCAAGAAAATAATCCCAATCTATATGTTTGCCGTAGGCTTCCTGATTTCCATGGTCACCATGCTCAAGGGACTCAAACATATATTCAAAGACGCCGACATTTCCATGAGTTTTGGTGAGTGTGCACTGGTGGCAGTAGGCATTGGTCTTGTTGTTTCAGCAATCGGCTCAGTACTGCTCAAACGAGTGGAGCGCGATGAAGAAGCAGAAAAAGACAACCGTTTTGCCAGTGTAGAAAAAGTTTTTGCGGTACTAATGGTCTTTACTGCCTGCGCCATGGCCTTTGCCCACGGCTCAAACGATGTCGCTAATGCTGTTGGCCCATTGGCCGCCGTAGTGAGTGTGGTGAAATCTGGCACGGTTGAGGCAAAAAGTATCATGCCCAGCTGGATTCTGCTGTTGGGTGGTGTCGGTATTATGTTGGGTCTAGCCACTTACGGCTTTAAGGTCATGGGCACAATTGGCCGTAAAATTACCGAGCTCACCCCCAGCCGTGGCTTTGCAGCTGAACTCGGTGCTGCCGCCACTGTCGTGCTTGCTTCCGCCACGGGACTACCCATATCAACGACTCACACATTGGTCGGCGCTGTACTGGGTGTAGGTCTGGCTCGAGGCATCGCGGCCCTGAATCTTCGCGTTATTGGTACTATCTTTATGTCCTGGTTGGTCACGCTACCAGCAGGAGCGGGCCTGGCCATTGTCTTTTTCTTCTTTTTCAAAGGAATCTTTAGTTAATCGCCAGCCCCGATGAAGCGAAGAACAAAAAAAGCCCGGCCTTACCGCCGGGCTTTTTCATTTACTCTATTAGTTCTCTACCCCACCAAGATATCTTTCTCTCCCTCGGTTTTGGCAATGATGACCGCCCCACAAGAATCACTAAAGACATTTACAGAGGTTCTCAGCATATCGAGAATACGATCCGTCACTAGCAGCATGCCAATGCCCTCCAAGGGCAGACCAACCACTCCCAGAATAACGGTGATCGCCACCAAGCTGGCCGCTGGAATACCTGCGACACCAATGGAAGTCAGCAGTGCCACCAGTACAATAATGAACTGCGTAACAAAACTTAAATCCAGCCCATAGGCTTGAGCAATAAACATTGCCGCAACACATTCATACAGAGCCGTGCCATCCATATTAATGGTGGCGCCCAACGGCAACACGAAGGAGGTCGTTCGATTAGAGACACCGGCATTTTTCTCCACACACTCAATGGTTACCGGTAACGTACCCGAGGAGGATGCCGTTGAAAAAGCTGTTAACAGCGCCGGCAACATAGCCCGGTAATGTTTCAGTGGGTTCACCCCCGCTAACCTGAGCATCAAGCTCAACGAAACAAATACATGGAAAGCTAAGGCCAAAACCACCGTGATAAAGAAGATCAATAGCGGCTGGAACGCATCAAACCCTGTAACCGCCACAGTTTTGGCCACTAAACCAAACACACCAATAGGCGCAAACTTCATGATAAACATCGTAACAGCCATCATGGTTTCGTAAACACCGTTCCAGAAATCCAGCATGGTGTGACTGAATTGTTTGGTAATTCGCGTCATAAAAACACCGAACAACAGGCTGAAAAAAATCAGCCCCAGCATTTGCCCATCGGAGGCTGCCTTGACAATATTCGGTGGAACCATTCGCAAGAAAACGGCGGTGATATCACCCGCACTTCGTCCTTCAACCCGGGACAACTGTTCTGAAATCGCATCCGGTGAACTCAAATTCAAACGCGTACCTGCCGCCTCCCCATCAATGACACCGGGAACCAACAAGTTAACCAGTATCAGGCCCACGGTAATGGATAACAGGCTGGTCAACATATAAAAGGTGATCGTTTTGGCACTGAGCCGACCCAAATTATCACTGTGACCCAGGCCCGCCACACCGACAATAATGGATGACATAACCAATGGCACAATGATCATTTTCAGGGCATTAAGAAACAGCGTCCCAATGAAATTAAAAATATCGTAGAGAGCGACACCCAATAGCTCACTGTTCGCCCCCGACCAAAGCCCCACTATGGTCGCCGCAATAATCGCTATCAGCATCTGCCAATGTAATTTTAATTTACCCATGTTTTTATACCCTCTGCCCCATGCTCACAATCCTAGCGACAACTCCCTCGAAGAGAGGCGATCTGCTCCTTCAAGCTTTGAGCGCTCACCTGTTCCGGAGGAATGGGCCTATTTGCCAACACGTTGATGTGTCGCCATTGTGGTCGGAACGGCTGCTTAAAGACACCGCCGTGACTATGGCTGAAAAAGCTGCCCCACAGTCCCTGTAGTGCCATTGGCACAACCGGTACCGGTGTCCGCGCCAAAATGCGCTCTATGCCTGCCTTAAACTCATTAATTTCACCATCCTGGGTCAACTTTCCTTCAGGAAAGATACAAAGCAAATGCCCCTGACTCAAAGCCTCGGCAATATCATCCATCGCTTTCAAATAAGCCTGCTCATTATGCTGTCGCGAGCAAATCGGAATCGCGCCACCTGTTCTGAAGATGAAATTAAGTACCGGCAGCTCATAAATAGGTTTGTACATAACAAAACGTATCGGCCTGCGTACTGCACCAGCCAACAACAGCGCATCCACATAACTGACGTGATTACAGACAATCATGGCCGCACCGCGGGTAGGGATTTGCTCCAAACCCTGGTGCTTTACCCGATAAATCGTATGGCTCAGCAACCAAACTAAAAATCGCATGGTAAATTCCGGTACCTGCTGAAAAATAAATACCGCAATAGCGATATTCATCAAGGCCACCGTCAGAAATAAGTCGGGAATACTGAACCCGGCAACGCCCAAAAACAAAATCCCCAACAAGCTGGAAAAAACCATGAACAACGCATTGAGGATATTGTTGCAGCCAATAATTCGGGCACGTTTGTCATCACTGGTGCGCGCCTGAACCATGGCATACAGGGGCACGATATACAGCCCACCAAACAAGCCAATCAGGGCAATATCAAGGAGGACACGCAGGCCTCCCGGCTGGACAACAAAATGAAATGGCCCAACGCCGTCCACCCCGCCATAGGCATGAGAGGCAAAATAGAGGTCTATCCCGAAAAGACTTAGACCTATCGCCCCCAAGGGTACCAGGCCAATTTCTACTTTATGCCCACTCAACCGATCACAGAGCAATGACCCCATTGCCACACCCACGGTAAAGGCCGAAAGAATCAAGGCAATGACACCTGGACTGCCGTGTAATACCGTGACCGTATAGTTTGGCATCTGGGTGAGATAGCTGGCACCCAGCATCCAAAACCAGGAGATACCTAAAATGGCTAGAAACACCGTTCGCTTTTCTGCTGCCAGCTTAATCAAACGCCAGCTGATTCGCGGCACATTCCAGTCAATTTTTAGATCCGATGCTTTGGGTTCGGCTAGCGGGATTCTCCAACTGCTCAACCAGCCAATGCCCGCTACTGTCACAACAGCGGTACCCACCAACCAGGTAGCATGTTCGGCACCCCCCAGCAAACTCCCAGCAATCGTACCGATTAAAATAGCAACAAACGTACCCATACCGACCTGGGCATTACCCGCCACCAGCTCATCTTCACGCAAGTGTTGAGGTAGAATCGAATATTTTACCGGGCCAAAAAAAGTCGACTGAACGCCCATCAGGAACAGCACCACCATCAATAGCCATAGGGCATCAAACCAAAATGCCGCAAAACCAATGAGCATAATCAGTATTTCGGCTAATTTAATCTGTCGAATGATGCGTGATTTTTCATACTTATCGGCAAGCTGGCCAGAAATCGCCGAAAACAAGAAGAAGGGCAGAACAAACAACCCAGCGGCAAGATTGACCAGCGCATTGGTGTTCGTATTGCCCGCGGCTACGCCAGAGATAGAGGCACTGACAATCATGACCAGCAACGCATTCTTAAAAAGGTTGTCGTTAAGTGCCCCAAAGAACTGGGTCAGAAACAGCGGCAAGAACCGGCGGGACTTCAACAGTAGAAACTGGCCTTTACTACTCACCCTAATCCCTTGCATTTACCTGTAACAGGCAGACATCTTGCCGGTCTACTTATAGATATTCAATCCACGATCGATCACGGGCGACTTGCACCGCTACAAACCCCGGCCATAATAGTGGTAGCCACAGCAGGATGAACTGATGAGATACGCCCTATTAACGTTGTTTTTTCTTAGTAGCCTGGCTGCTGCAGAGGACTCTCGCTATTGCGACACGCTAAACTTCTACCTGGAAAATGACCTGTTTGGCGAAACGGACCTCCACTACACCAACGGTATTCGTTTTTCATGCGTATCGCCCGATCTCAGCTCTTACCTCGAAGACGAACAGCTGCCCCCCTGGGTCAGGAAGGTCAATAACAAACTGCGTTTTTTCCATAGGCTTAAAGATGACGACGACCCCGAACTTCAGCGCAACTTGGTTATTAGCCTTGGACAGCTGATGTTTACCCCGTCAGACAACGACCAAAAAGAGGTCATCAAAGACGACCGCCCCTATGCAGGCTACCTCTATATGGGGTTTGCCTACCACACCCGCGACGAAGAACAACTGGATACTCTTGAGGTCAATGTGGGCATGGTTGGCCCAGCCTCGCTGGCAGAGGCGTCGCAGGATTTTATTCACGACCTGCGTGCTATTGACAAATTTCAGGGCTGGGATAACCAACTGGACAATGAGCTGGGGCTACAATTTGTTTACGAACATAAACATCGCTTCAAATTAACCAATCGCTGGCCACATCAAGACTTTATCGCCCATAGTGGTATCAGTCTTGGAAATGTGGCAACGTACCTCAATATGGGTGGCGAGTACCGCATTGGCTGGCAACTACCGGAAGACTTCGGGACCGCAGCGGTCAGACCAGGGGGCGATAATAGTGCCCCCGGCAAAGGAGATATTCGCCACTGCAGTCTTCCAATCTGCGGGTTGCACGCCTTTATCTCCGTCGATACCCGACTGGTCGCACGAGATATTTTTCTCGACGGCAACACCTTTGAGGACAGCCATAGTGTTGATCGCCGACCCGCAGTTGCCGATGCTTCCGTGGGTTTCAGTTTTTTGGTTCACGGCTGGAAAGTCTCCTACGCCAAAGTTTTCCGTACCCGCGAATTTGAGGAACAACAACATTCACATGAATATGGCTCTTTAGCGATCTCCTATTCTTGGTAGTTGTGCAACCAAATGCTAAAGGCTAGCATCGTTCTGGGTTAGAATACCCCGCGATTAACGATGTACAGGCCACCACCTTGCCCGCTTTACGCTTTCCCAACCGCAAGTTTCACCTTGAACCAACCTGGCATAGCTATCGGCGCGTACCGGGTGCTGCTGTGCCGAGACCACTGCGAAGCTGGCTGCTCGATCGCGGTTCCCTGACCGAGCGATTGATCAAGGCAAGTCAGGGGCAGTTCCGGGTTGAAGTACTCCATCAGCACATGGCGCTGCCTCACTTATCTGAATGCCACGCCCTAGGCATACCATCGCGGCAACGGGCACTGGTTCGGGAAGTTGTGCTCTACGGTAAGAATGAACCCTGGGTCTACGCTCGAAGCATCATTCCAGTAAAAACCCTAACGGGGCGCCTGCGTAGTTTAACCAAGCTGGATAATCGGCCCTTGGGCGCATTGTTATTTAACGATGTCTCCATGCAGCGTAGCCAAATCGAGATCACCTGCACCAACACTGACACACTGGCGCTACCTGCTCTGCCAGGTAATTTTTGGGGAAAGGTATGGGGGCGTCGCTCAGTCTTCTATCTGGATCAAAAACCGCTATTAGTGAGCGAGATGTTTTTACCCGGATTTAAACCGTACAATAGATCGCTGATGCCACACTTTAATCGCTAACCACTGTATGAGTCATTTCAAACAACGCCTACC
>DFBC01000103.1 GCA_002367235.1 Cellvibrionales bacterium UBA3090 | reverse complement strand
CCAGTTTGGCTGCTTCTTCTTCGCCGATTTGAGCCATGGCTTGGGCTACAGTCATTTTCCGTTTGCTGGTTTTGTTTTTCCCCATATTAGAAAACATGCCTTGAAGCTGATTGGTCATTTCTTCCATGCCGGGTGGCGCCATAATCTCAACGCCAATAGGGGCATCACTTACATCGACTTCAATTTCTTTGTCATCCAACTCACCTTCGCGAAGTTTTTTGCGAAAGATCTGACGAGTGGTGGATTCTGTCGGTTCCTCTTCGACGTCGCGAGCGGGTGGCAACAACGCATCCAATACCCGTTCTTCTGCAGCATCCATGGCGCGCTGTTGAACTTTGTGCATCTCCTGTTCGCGGAGTTGTTTAACAGAGGTTTCTACCAGGTCGCGAATAATCGATTCCACGTCTTTGCCCACATAACCCACTTCGGTAAATTTCGTGGCTTCTACTTTGACAAAGGGGGCATTGGCCAGTCGTGCCAGTCGCCGGGCAATTTCAGTTTTACCAACCCCGGTAGGGCCAATCATAAGAATGTTTTTGGGGGTAACTTCAGCACGCAGTTCTTGGGTAAGCTGCATACGGCGCCAGCGGTTCCGCAGGGCAATGGCAACAGCTCGTTTGGCGGCATCCTGACCAACGATGTGCGTGTCCAGCTCGTGGACAATTTCGCGAGGTGTCATATTGGACATGTTAATAAACCTTGTTTGTCTCTGAAGGCCCGTCTGAATCGCTATTCAGGCACTTCTCTAATTCATATTCATCTAGTCATCGAGCGCTACGTTTTATGGGTAGCCAATTTCAGTACCTAGGCTTAATACCCAGGATCTCAATGCCTAGTATTCAAGTTCTTCGATGGTACGGTTATGGTTGGTGTAGATGCAGATATCCCCTGCAATCTCCAAACCTTTTTCCACTATAGATCTGGCATCAAGGTCGGTGTTCTCGAGCAGTGCTCTGGCACCAGATTGGGCAAAGGGGCCACCTGAACCGATGGCGATTAAATCGTCCTCGGGCTGAATGACGTCGCCGTTGCCGGTGATAATCAGGGATGCATCTTTATCGGCTACGGCCAACAGTGCTTCCAGTTTTCTCAGAATTCGGTCTGATCGCCAGTCTTTGGCCAACTCTACAGCGGCGCGAGTAAGGTTGCCGCGGTGTTCTTCGAGCTTCGCCTCAAAGCGTTCAAACAGAGTGAAGGCATCTGCTGTTCCACCTGCAAATCCTGCGATAACTTGATCGTTATAGAGGCGGCGTACTTTGCGGGCATTGCCCTTCATAACGGTATTGCCGAGTGTTACCTGGCCATCTCCGCCGATCACAACTTTGCCGTTGCGGCGCACGGAGAGAATAGTGGTGCCACGATATTGTTCCAAGGGAGGTCTCCTGTGAGGATTTCCATTAAATGGCTGAGGGGTTAATGGCTAAAAAGTAAGATGGGGACGAGGTCGTAAAATTCAATGCTTCTATGTGAGTTATTCTGGTTATGTATCAGAGTTATTGACCAAAGTAGGGCTAATGATAAAAACGGTACCTTCTATTATCTCGGTGGCTAATGGTTGCAGTGATTTCCCCTGACAGGGGCCTGCCACACATAGACCGGTTTCGACCTTAAAGAGGGCCCCGTGACTGCTGCACTGAATATAGCGTTTGTCATAATCCAGAAACTGTTCGGGCATTAGATTTAGCGGAAGCCCCAGATGTGGGCAGTAGTTGCGATAGGCATACACGTCCTGCCCGAAGCGAACGGCAAAGTACGCTTTACCGTTCAATTCCAGCTCCTTTCCACCGTATTCTGGTAGCTCATCTAACCTGCAGATCTGCTGAGTTGTCACTTAGCTGTCCTTTTCTGAGTAACGACTTGTCACGGGGTTGGCTCCGTGATCGGTTGCAATATGCTATAGGCCACGGCGTAGCGCATCGATACGCTCCTCCAGTGGCGGGTGGGACATAAACAAACGACTGGCATGTTGTTTCCAGCCACTGGAGATACCGAAGGCCGTGAGAGTGTCAGGCATCTGGTTTGGAACATGTGCCTGGGTTTCTGCCTGTAGTTTTTGCAGTGCGGCAATCATCGCACCTCGGCCGGCCAGCTGAGCCCCGGCATTATCGGCCCGATATTCTCGCCAGCGGGAGAAGGCCATGACAATCATTGAGGCAAAAATACCGAGAACCACCTGTAACACCATCACAATAACAAAATAGCCAATGCCGTTGCCGCGTTCATTTTTGAAGACGGCTTTATCAATAATCGAACCAATAATACGCGCAAAGAACATTACAAAGGTATTCAGTACACCTTGAATGAGCGTCAGGGTAATCATATCGCCATTGGCTACGTGACCAATTTCATGAGCAAGCACGGCGCGGACTTCTTCTTTATCAAATCGATGCAGTAGTCCTTCACTGACGGCAACCAATGCATTGTCTTTATTCCAGCCTGTGGCAAAGGCATTGGATTGCTGAGCGGGAAATATTCCCACCTCAGGCATACCGATATCGGCTTTTTTGGCTAAATCTGCAACCGTTTCCATCAGCCATCTTTCGTCGGGCGTGCTGGGTTGGTTAATGACCCGGGTGCCAGAGCTTCGTTTGGCCATCCATTTGGAAATGAGAAGGGATACCAGTGAACCACCAAAACCGAACATGGCACACATGATAAGTAGGCCGGCAAGGTTGGCATTTATGCCTTGAGAGGCAAGATATTGCTCAAGTCCAAGAACCTGAAAAATAATAGTAAACAATGCCAGTATGGCAATGTTGGTTGCCATGAATAAACCAATTCGTAACACTTGACGTCTCCTTAGTCTGCTCGGTCAGTGTGGTGTCTGTCGTTTGCTCCCTATAAGATGCTATCTGTTTCGAAAAATTCAATGGCGGGGGAGAAAACCTGTGTCAGGCGGCGCTGATTCTATCAGAAGTATTCTTTATGCTCTTATGGCAAATGCTGCTATAGCTATTGCCAAAGGGATAGCCGCAGTCGTGACAAACTCTGGAGCGATGTTGGCTGAAGCTATTCACTCCATCGCCGACACGACAAATCAGTTGTTGCTACTGCTAGGGATGAAGCGGGCCAAACGACCGCCTTCGCCTGATTATCCGTTGGGCTACGGTAAAGAAATCTACTTCTGGTCATTTATCGTGGCATTGCTGCTCTTTTCTGTGGGCGGCATTTTTTCGGTTTATGAGGGGTGGCATAAGCTTCATTCGCCAGAACCGCTGGAATCACCCTGGATTGCGATTGGTGTTCTTGTGTTTGCCGTGATCGCCGAAGGACTGTCGTTACTTGGTTGTCTGAAAGAGGTCAACAAAGTACGTCAGGGCAGGACGTTATGGCGTTGGTTCAGGGAAACCCGACACAGCGAGCTGATAGTGGTGTTTGGCGAGGACTTTGCGGCCCTACTGGGATTAACATTTGCCTTGATAGCGCTGTCGGCCACAATGATCACCGGTGATCCTTTATACGATGCACTTGGGAGTATCACCATTGGCGTTCTGTTGATTGTGATTGCGGTGTTGGTGGGGGTAGAGGTAAAAGCATTGCTAGTCGGCCAGGGTGTTGAGCCCTTAGTGAAAAAAGCGATGGTGAATTTTCTTCAGCAACAGTCTACAGTGTCCAAGGTATTTAATGTCGTCACCCTGCAAATGGGTGCGGATGTGATGGTCGCGGTAAAAGCAAAAATGCTTTCCGTCGGTAGCGATGCAGCACTGATTGAACAGATTAATCAGGTGGAGTCAGCTTTTAGGGCTGAATTTCCACAAGTAATGTGGTTGTTTTTTGAACCGGATAGTGATGACTAATTGAAGAGGCTGTTTATGGGGCAAATAAAAGTCACGAGCGCGATAAAGGGCACTGGGCTGCTTGCCATGGTCTGGTTGCTCACTTCCTGTGCGATCTGGTCTCCCGGGTATCAACAGCCTGAAGTGCAATTAACTAATATTGAGCCGCTGTCTCGACAGGGGCTTGAGCAGCGTTTTCTGATCACCTTAAATATCTTAAATTCAAACGATAGTGCGCTTAAAATTTCGGGGCTGTCCTATCATCTCAAACTGCAAGGGCACAAGGTTGTTAGTGGTGTCTCCTCAGGATTAGAGCCGATCCCGGCTTTTAGTCAGTCTACGATAAAACTCCAGGCCACTGCTAATATCTTTGGCGGGTTCAGGGCGTTGGAATCGCTAATGAGTAGTGATGGTGGACCGGTAGAATTTGAACTGGAAACCAGAATAAGTACGGCCTGGTGGAAGTTTCC
>DFBC01000061.1 GCA_002367235.1 Cellvibrionales bacterium UBA3090 | reverse complement strand
TAACAGTAAATTCAAAAGCCTAAGGCTTTATAACACTTTGACTTTATAACACAGAAACACTCGACTCCGTGACTTGGCTGAAAGCCTTTAGTCATTAGGGGTTTAGTGTATTTTGATGGGATTTTCGTAAAGTACAAAACAAGCCACATCCTGTGTTGAAAGACAAATCCTTTGGCCCATTGAATATAATCTATCCGTCAAAAAAATCAATGGGTTAGCATGATACTAACGATGTTATAAAGCCTGTGGCTTCTGAAAAAGGGAATTTGACAGGCTTGCCTTCATCTTATACTGTTTATGGATACAGTATCAGGGTTGAAATCATGGATGATATTAGACACGCAATTCCGGAAAAGCCTGTTAAGTTTCTTGACCAGTTACGACTCAGCATCCGTCAGGCCGGATTATCGTATCGCACTGAGCAAACCTATATTTATTGGATTAAGCGTTATATCTATTTTCATGGTAAGCGCCACCCCAAAGAGTTAAGTGAGGCCGCTATTGAGCAGTTTCTCAGCCACCTGGCTGTAAACATGTCATGCTCAGCAGGCACCCAACGAATCGCTTTAAATGCGCTGGTATACCTCTATAAGCGCTTCATGGGGTTGGATATTGCCCTCCTCGAATTCCAACCAGCCAACGTTCACCGACGATTACCTGTTGTCTACAGCAGGGACGAAATTACTGCGATTATTAATCAACTGAAGGGGACACCCAAACTGATGATTGAACTGCTTTACGGCTCAGGGCTAAGAAGCGCGGAATTGTTATCGCTGAGGATTAAAGATGTGGATTTTGGGAGTTCCAATATCATTGTTCGAAGCGGTAAGGGTGATAAAGATAGGTCCACTATGCTTCCTCAACGGTTGATACCAAACTTGAAGCTTCAGATAACCAAAGTGCAACAACTTCATGCAGAAGATATTTCCGATGGATACGGTGAAGTTTATCTCCCTGATGCTTTGTCGAGAAAATATCCCAGTGCGGCAAAAGACACTGCCTGGCAGTATTTGTTTCCGGCAAGCAAGATTGGACGTGACCCACGCTCGGGTGAGCTTAGGCGTCATCATTTACACCCCACAGCGTTAACCAAACACATACGCAGGGCCGTACGTGCTGCGGGAATTAACAAGCCCGCAAGAGCGCATAGCTTTCGACACAGCTTCGCTACCCATTTACTGGAATCTGGCTACGATTTGCGCACGATCCAGGAATTGCTTGGGCATTCGGACATCTCTACCACAGAGATCTATACGCATGTGGTGAATCGCGGCGGCAAAGGCGTTCTCAGTCCGGTTGATCGACTACCCTGATCTGCGCTCTCAGTACAATTATCGACAGCACTCGAACGATTCTTGAGCGACTAGGGCATACAGACGTGGCCACAACTTAAATCTATACCCTTGTCATAAATCATGCTTTACAACCCCTCACTCAACTTAAAGCAAGAGCAAGACTGAGCTATAACATAACGTCTAGATATTAAATCACACTGGGTTGATGCTGAAGTAGCCACGCATTACAAGGCTATAACTTACTCGCGACAGACCCAAGAGTAAGCAACAACCTGATATAAACAGTACCAAAAGTTATTAGTCGCAACCCCCGACACTACGATGTCTAGAAACGTTTAATACTTTTCTTCGACGTGTGGTTGCTTTCCTACATTGTACAGATACCGAACAACAAACCTCTCAAATTGATCTGGAGGTAACGGCTTACTAAAATGATAGCCCTGTACCTCATCACATCCCATTGATCGCAGACGAGAGTATTGCGCCGCATTCTCAACCCCCTCAGCAATCGTCTGGATACCTAAACTGTGAGCCATATTAATGATGGCGGTAATGATAGCCGCGTCGTCTTGATCAGACTGAATGTCTCGCACAAAGGATTGGTCTATCTTTAGCTTATATATTTTGAACTTCTTAAGGTAGCTTAACGACGAATAGCCGGTGCCGAAATCGTCAATAGACATTCGTATGCCATATGAGCGCAATTCGTTCATCACTGAGATCACTTCTGCTGGACGACTCATAGCCACCGCCTCGGTCAACTCTAGCTCCAGATACTCAGGCGGCAACTGCTCCTCATTAAGGATGTCGACAATCCTTTCAGCAATGTTCATCTGACGGAACTGTACTGCAGATATATTTACGGCCATGATCATTGGAGGCATTCCATTCTCCATCCAATCCTTCAATTGCCTAACTGCTGTGCGTATCACCCATTCTCCGATCGGGATGATAAGCCCGTTATTCTCGGCGCTGGGGATGAATTCTGCCGGCGAGATAATGCCCAGATCCGGATGCTGCCAACGCAGTAATGCTTCCACACCCACTATCTGTCCGTTTTGCATAGATATCTGAGGTTGGTAATGCAGCGACAATTCATTGTTCTCCAAAGCATGGTGCAAGAGACGACTCAATTCCAAGACCCGTGTAGATTGTTGCTGCATCTCTTGAGTGAAGAAACGGAAATTATTGCGCCCATCTTGTTTGGCGCAATACATGGCGGCGTCGGCATTCCGCGATAACTCTTCGAAGCTTTCTCCATCGTCCGGATAGATGGATATACCAATGGACGCCGTAGCGATCAATTCGTGTTGCTTTATGTAAATTGGACTGGAAATTGCTTCCATCAGCTTGAGCACAACAGTTGTCGCCGCTTCTACATCAGTCTCAGGTAGAAGCAGGATGAATTCATCTCCTCCCGTACGCGATACGGTATCCACTTCTCGCAGACATTTCTTGAGGATCCTTCCGATTTCAATAAGTAGTAAGTCGCCTATACTATGTCCTAAGGTGTCGTTGATGTTTTTGAAATGATCCAGGTCAAGAAACATCACAGCCAAATGTAGCCCTTTACGTCGCGCTAGAACCGATGCATATTCAAAGTGACTTCTCAGCATTATACGATTAGGCAGGCCGGTAAGATGGTCGAAATTCGCTAGCTTCTCAATGCGTTCTTCTGCTTGTTTTTGCTCGGTAATATCGTGTTTGACAGCCAAGTAATTCGTTACCTTCCCACTTGACTCACGGACTGGGGAAATCGTAGCCAATTCGGTGAAATTACTGCCATCCTTGCGCCGATTAATGAGCTCGCCACTCCATGATTGACCCTTTTCCAGATGTGACCATATCTGTTGGTAGGTCGTCTTGGACGTTTTGCCCGACTGTAGAATACGCGGATTCTGTCCGATGGCCTCTTCTTTGCTATAGCCCGTTGTTCGGACAAATGTTTCATTGACATATTCGATACGGCTATCGAGATCAGTGATAACAATTGCACTGTGACTTTGTTCAACTGCGAGCGAGAGTTTGACTAAGTCTGCCTCAATTCCCTTGCGCTCAGTAATATCGCGCCAGATACAGAACAGGGCCTCGCCTCCATCGAATGGTATACGCGTCAGGCTAACCTCGACGATGAACTCTTCACCACTCTGCTTTTTGTGGATCCATTCAAAGCGGTGATATCCCCTTCGCATAGCAACGGACATCATGGCACTGGCCTTTTCATCAGACCGCTCCCCATTCGGTTGAAATTCAGGCGAGCACTCAGATGGAGAAATGTTTATAAGTTCTTCGACTGACTCATAGCCCATAGCTTCGGCTGCAGCTCGGTTGCACATAACAAATACGCTATCGTAGATCAGCCACATCGGGTCTTCCGAGAGATCAAATAACCGCCGATACTTCTCCTCGCTTTCCTGCAACGCCAGGTCGATAACCTTACGCTCTGTGATATCCTGAACCGTACCCTGTACCGAGACAGCATTCCCTTGATCATCGTATTTCAGTCGGCTTATTTCGTGTACCCAGCGCTCGGCCTGATCATCATTACGGATAATGCGAAACTCCCGATTTAATAACTTCTTTTGCGTTCCAGGCACTTCATTCTTCTTAAAGTAATCACCCAACACGTTTAGATACTCTGGATGGATTACGCTTTTCCAGCCTTCCATAGATCGCACGAAAGTTTCGTCTATACCGAACAACTCATTAAACACCTCAGTGCTTGTCCATGATCCATTAGGAATATCTATAGAAAAATTACCGAGATTCGCAATTCTTTGAGACTCTATGAGAGTCGCTTTGCTATCGCGCAACTTAGATGTCATGCGCCGTGCAAACCTGTTGGCTCGCTCCCGCCCGACAGCCAATTGCCAGAGTAGCAGTGAAAGAAGCAGGCTCATCACAATGCCGCTTACTTGTATTATTACAACTTGGCTGGTGCCTATATTTGCCTCAAAAGGGGGTAGCGATTGCAGACGAATAGTCCATACATGCCCCATGCCCTTAATTTGTTGGATAGCACTAAATAATGAGTCGTGTCGAAAATTGTTTAAGAGGGCATGGTTATCATCGTCATACATCAGCGTTTCTGGCGTTGCGTTTTCTCCGTCATAAATCATGTAATCAATATTGCCAGATTGCTCACCAATAATGCCTTTCATAAGATTATTCATGCGAAACGGGGCATAGACCCAGCCAATGATGTTGGCACGACGGTCAATCAATGTTTTAGGTCGGTGCCCGACACGGTACACCGGAACATACATGAGAAATCCAGACTGCACGATCTCTTCGTTTTCTTGCACCAGTGTGACCTTGCCCGACATGATTACTTCATTCAGATCCCGCGCCTGTTCCATGGCTGCGCGCCGTACCGATTCTGAATACATGTCATAGCCAAAGGCGAGTTGATTACGCGGCGTAAAGGGTTCCAGATAGATGATAGAGGTGTAAAGGTCCCGTTGGCCCTCGGGGTGTATTCTGTAATCAGGAAAGCCTTCCTTGCGGTTGGCTGCTATATGCCTGCTCTTGATTTCCGGCGGTATGATTAGTGAAAAACCAAGTCCCTGAACACCAGGAAATTCACTTTCCAGGTTTATGGCGGTTGCGTAGCTTTGAAATTCATTTCGCCCAACACGTTCCGGTGATTCGAACAAACCTCTGCCACCGCGCAGAAGATTTGCATAGGCTATCAGCCGTTGCTCAATGTGTAGCTTGATAAGCCGCGATTTAGAATCGAAATTTTCTTGCTGAAGATTGTACGCAGCGTTATAGGCTGCCTGCTGCAAAACGTAGGTTAAGAACAACCCAAACGCCAGTGCTAACACCGGTAGCAGCCAGCTTTGTATATAAAGTGTTCTTATAATTTGGTTGCTCATGGTTTTCAGCCATTTTCAGCCATAAAGGTAAATTGATCCGTGAACACAATTCCTATGGAGTGCCTAGGCCATATTGATACCAGCCAAAGGCTGAACACTCTAGCTAGAAAATATAGAACACGTGCAACTGATTGCCACAAAGAATTAAAGCATAACGGTTTATCTTTTCATCGTTAAGCACGCCAACTATCAACACATAATTTATTAGTATTATTCTGAACCATCCCTTCTATAATAAAACTGACATAGGGTAAGGCCATCAATATTAATGTGTTTTTCAACTACGGCCAGCTTTTCAAGCGCTGCCATTCTGGTAACAGGCGGCCTGTTATGTTTAAAAAAAACCACTCCCATCAATAAATCCTATTGGATGTTTGCACTTTTACCTTTGATGTTTGGTATACAACAAGCCATAGAGGGGAGTGTGTGGTGGGCTCTCGGTACTGATGACAGCAGAAATTTACGATTATCTGCACTGGGGTTTCTGTTTTTTTCACACTTTATCTGGTTAGTCTGGGTTCCCTTCTCATGCCACCTGACCGAACCCGTCCATCAACGAAAAATATTATTTTTGCTAACCTCTGGAGTCGGCGCGGTCTTTGGTGCCACAATGTTTATACCCTTTCTACTTTATTCTGACTGGTTGACCGTTTTAATAGCCAATCATTCGATTGTTTACCAAACGACGTTGATCTACGACGATTATCTATCTCGGCCTGTTGTCACTGCCGGATATATGCTGGTAGTTTTAGTGCCGTTGATGCTCTCATCGGATCGGCATTATAGAATTTTTGGAGCACTCATTTTGCTCTCGGCAATTTTGACAATAATGTTTTTCTATTTTGCTTTTATTTCGGTCTGGTGCTACTTCGCAGCGTTAGCTTCCTTATACATTTACTACGTTATGACCGCTAACCCTCAAACTAACAATGTTTGATAACACGGCCGTAAATCAGCTGCACAAGCCTTTGGCAGGTCGACGGTATTTGCCTTAATAGAACTGTGCAGATACCGGGCATAAAACACCAGCCAATTCCATTACGTTGTTGCCTGAAGATGTTACAGCCATTTTGTCGTCCCCTATATTCTCGTTCTGCTACCAACGTAACCATCCCGATTAGCCGCGGGATTCCCCGAAGTTCATCCCCTAATACTATTAATCTACCGGCCTTGAAAGACCGGCCATCTTCAGCAAAGCATAAATTGAAAAACCTGCAATGATGCCGGGAGCAACGCTATAAATTGCCTCACTCCAAGCCATCTGCTGCCATAGCAAAAACACGGCGACACCAACAATGATCATAGTGATGGAGATCGACTGTGGGATACGTTTACCAAAGGCATGCAGAAACACCAATGGCGCAAATGCTGAACCCAGCAACCCCCAAGCGTCTAGCACCAAAGCGAATACCGATTCAGCACCAGTCAACGCAATAAAAACTGCGACACCAACCACAGTTGCAGTGGTTAACTTGGCAACCCATAGTGAGTGCATCTTTCCCGGGTGCTGAACAAAATCGCGGGTGACGGCAGCCGAGCATGAAAGAACCAGAGAGTCGGCCGTCGACAGCGTCGCCGCAAATAGTGCAGCCAGCACCATTCCCGCCAATATGTCTGGCAATACCAATTGCGCCATGGTCGGCAGGGCGCGTTCCGGATCAAAGCTGGCACTCTCCGGGAAGGTAATACGGCTTAGCAAGCCAACCACTATGGTTGCAGCGTAAAACAACGTGAACCAGCCATAGTAGTAGAATCGCATACGATTAATTTGTGCCGCATCATCCAAACAGATAAAGCGAACGACAATATGGGGCTGACCGACAACTGCAATGCCACCGAACAGCCAACCCAGAATAAACAGCACAATGCCAATCAGATGAGTATCGGGAAACCAGCCGAGAAAATGAGCCTCAACAGAGCCCATCTTTTCCAGGGCCAATGCCCATCCGCCCGCGAGTTCAATGCCTCCGAAAATCAACACCACCATGCCAAGTAGCATTACAAATGATTGGGCAGCATCGGTCCAGATCGAGGCACGCAGCCCTCCTGCTGCGCTGTATAGCAGGACAATACCGGCACTGATCAAGATGCCCCATGTCGGATCCCATTCCAAGAGCACCGAAGTTGCTTTGCTACCAGCCTTAAACTGGGCTGCCGCATAGAGCGTGAGAAAAAAAAGCGTGAGTAAACCCACCAAACGACGTAGCGCATGATTATCGTCACCATGCCAGTGTGCCAACAGCCCGCCGTAGGAGTGCACCTTATTCGAACGCGAGGCGGCATGCAGCGGTTTCAAGGTCGTGAATGACGCCATCAGATCACCCACAATCCAGCCCACCATGAGCCAAATAGAGGACAGACCTGTCGCATAGGTAAGCCCGATCATGCCGATAAACATGAAGCCGCTATTGTTAGTCGCCACGGCAGAAAGCCCTGC